>CBJNAS010000289.1:0-4566 GCA_966434565.1 uncultured Phenylobacterium sp. | reverse complement strand
GCGCCGGCTCCTAGTCGGCCTGCAGGGCCAGCTCCGCCGCGGCGGGCGCGCTCAGCAGCGTGGCCAGCGTCGATGCTAGCACCGCCGCGGCGGTCACGCCCAGGCCGATCAACAGGTGTTCCAGGGCGCGGCCGCCCTTCTCTGGGGGCCGGCTGTAGCCCGCTCCGCGCCATCCCGACGGCATGGCTCTCCTCCGCTTACGCCTGAGCCCGAAATCCACGGGCGCCAGCCCCGGTTCCGCCGCCTTCGCCGTCTGCGCAAGACAGGCTATGACGGCGCGATGACCACCCCCCTCTGCCGGCTGTACCTGATCACGCCGCCCAGGCTCGATGACCTGGCCGCCTTCGGCCACGTGCTGGCCCGAACGCTCGACGCCGGCGACGTGGCCGCCCTGCAGATCCGGCTGAAGGACATGGACGAGGCTGTGATCGCCGCGGCCGTGGACGCGCTCTCGCCGATCGCTCAGGCGCGCGGCGTGGCGGTCATCCTCAACGACCGGCCGGACCTGGCGGCCAGGCTGGGCTGCGACGGGGTCCACGTGGGCCAGGAGGACGCTTCCTACGCCGAGGCGCGCCGGCTGATGGGCCGCGACCGCATCGTCGGCGTCACCTGCCACGACAGCCGGCACCTGGCCATGGAGGCCGCGGAGGCGGGCGCGGACTACGTCGCCTTCGGCGCCTTCTTCCCCACCACGACCAAGGACCCCAAGGCCCGCGCGGAACTGGAGATCCTCTCGATTTGGCAGGAGACCATGGAGACGCCCTGCGTCGCCATCGGTGGCATCACGGCGCAGACCGCCCGCCTGGTCGCCCGGGCCGGCGCGGACTTCGTGGCCGTCGCCGCCGGGGTCTGGAGCCATGGCGAAGGCCCGGCCGCGGCGGTCGCGGCGCTGAACGCCGAGATCGCGGCCGGCGTCGCCGACAGGGCTGCAGGCTAAACGCCCCATCCGTCTCGGCGCTGCGCGCCGATCCACCACCACCGCTTGCGGGCGAGCTGTCCGCGAAGCGGACTGACGGGGCGTTCAGGCGCGCAGTCGCTACCGCAGCGCCTTGCCTTGACCGCCCCCGACCAATAGGTAGCCGACCCATGATCAGCCAATCGGCCCTCCTGAAGGTGATGAGCGACGCCGCACGCAAGTCGGCGCGCGGCCTGAACCTCAACTTCGGCGAGCTCGCCGAGCTGCAGGTGGCCAGGAAGGCGCCTGCCGACTTCGTCTCCGCCGCGGACCTCAAGGCCGAGCAGACCCTGTTCGAGGCCCTGAGCAAGGCCCGGCCGGGCTACGGCTTCCTGGGCGAAGAGCGGGGCATGGTGGAGGGCACCGACAAGACCCACACCTGGATCGTCGACCCGCTCGACGGCACCACCAACTTCCTGCACGCCATCCCCCACTTCGCCATCAACATCGCCCTGCAGCGCGAGGGCGTGGTCGTGGCCGCGGTGACCTACAACCCGGCGAGCAACGAGCTGTTCTGGGCGGAGAAGGGCAAGGGCTGCTACGTCAACGACAAGCGCTTGCGCGTGGCGGCCCGCACGCGCCTGGACGAGTCGGTGCTGGCCACCGGCATCCCCTTCCTGGGACACGGCCAGCACGCGCGCTTCCTGAAGGAGCTGCACCAGATGAGCCAACGGGTGGCGGGCGTGCGCCGCTTCGGCTCGGCCGCGCTGGACCTGGCCTGGGTCGCGGCCGGCCGCTACGACGGCTACTGGGAACGCGACCTGAAGTCCTGGGACGTCGCCGCGGGCCTGCTGCTGGTCTCAGAGGCTGGCGGCAAGGTCACCGACGCCGAGGGCGGGGCCGACCCGCTCGCCGCCGGCTCGATCGTCGCCGGCAACCTCGACATCCATCCGCAGCTCGTGGAGCGGCTGAGGGCGGCGCAATAGGCCCTGGCGGACCCTACGCCGCCTCGCCGAACTGCAGGGCGGCCAGCCGCGCATAGAGGCCGCTGCGAGCCACCAGCTCGCCGTGCGAGCCCTGCTCGACGACCCGGCCCTCGTCCATCACCACGATGCGGTCGGCCTTCAGCACCGTGGCCAGGCGGTGGGCGATGACCAGGGTGGTGCGCCCGTCCATGGCCTCGTCGAGCGCGGCCTGGACCAGGCGCTCGTTCTCGGCGTCGAGCGCGCTGGTGGCCTCGTCGAGCAGCAGGACCGGGGCCCCGCGCACCAGGGCGCGGGCGATGGCGAGCCGCTGGCGCTGGCCGCCGGAGAGGCCGCGCGCGCGCTCACCCACCGGCGTGTCCAGGCCCTGCGGCAGGCTGGCCAGGAACCCCTCGGCCTGGGCGGCGCGGATCGCGGCGCGGAGCTGCTCGGGGCGCGCGTCCTCGCGGCCGAAGCGGACGTTGTCCAGCGCCGAGCCGGAGAACAGCGGCGAGTCCTGCGCCACCAGCGCCATCCGCGCCCGCAGCGCCGAAAGCTCGGCCTCGCGCAGGTCGACGCCGTCGAACAGGATGCGCCCGGCCTGGGGATCGTAGAAGCGCAGCAGCAGGCGCAGCACCGTGCTCTTGCCTGCGCCCGAGGGCCCCACCAGCGCCACCCGCTCGCCAGGCCGCACCGCCAGCGAGAAGGCCTTCAGCGCCGGCAGCTCCGGGCGGCCCGGATAGGCGAAAATGACGTCCTGGAAGGCGATCTCGCCGCGCGCCGGGGCCGGCAGCGGCCGCGGCTCGGCGGGCGACTTCACCCCGGGCCGAGCGTCGGTGAGGTCGCCGATCCGCTCCATGGCGCCGGCCGCCTTCTGCACGTCGCCCCAGGCTTCGCCGAGCGCGCCGACCGAGCCTGCCGCCAGCACCGAGAGGATGATGAACTGCACCAGCGCCCCGCCGCTCAGGTGGCCGCTCAGCGACTGGCGCACGCCGAACCAGAGGATCGCCGCCACCCCGTCGAACACCAGGGCGATGACCAACGCCACCATGAAGGCGCGCGCGCCCATCCGCTGGACCGAGGCGCGGAACGCCGCCTCCACGGCCTCGCCAAAACGCTGCGACGCCTGCCGCTCGCGGCCGAAGGCCTGCACCGTCTCCAGCGCGTCCAGGCTCTCGCCGGCGTAGCCCACGGCCTCGGCGAAGCGGTCCTGACTGGAGGCGGTCAGCTTGCGCACGCGGCGGCCGAACAGCGCCAGCGGGGCGATCACCACCGGGATCAGCAGCAGGACCAGGCCTGTCAGGTGCGGGCTCACCACCACCATCAGCGACAGCGCGCCGATCAGGGTCAGCAGGTTGCGCAGCGCCGTGGAGCCTGAGGCCCCGACCAGAGCGTCGACGATCTGGATGTCGGCGGTAAGCCGCGAGAGCACCTCGCCGGTGCGGGTGTTCAGGAAGAACAGCGGATCGAGCGTCAGGATATGGGCGTAGGTGGCCTTGCGCAGGTCCGCCACCACCCGCTCGCCGAACTTGCTGATGAAGAACGAGCGTCCGGCGGTGGCCAGCGCCAGGGTGAGGGCGACGGCGCCGATCAGCAGGAAGAAGGGGTCGACCGAGGCCGGCGAGGCGTGGGCCCGCTCGGCCGAGCCCAGGTGATCGATCAGCACGCGGGCCGCGCCGGAGAGCCCCAGGGTCGCACCCGTCGAGATCAGCAGGAAGACCAGCGAGAGGCTGGCGTCGCCCCAGTGCGCCCGCACGAAGGGGGCCAGCCTGCGCAGCGCGCCGACATTGCGGCTCTTGGGCCGGCGGGTCGCCGCCTCGGCCAGGCTTTGCGCGAGCGCCTGGCCCGTGCTCGGGCGGCCATCCGCCGCAGCGCCCACATCGGGAGCGGCGGCCGTCTCGGAACTCATTCGCGTCACACCTTGCGTCTTAGGCCGGCTTTCGGGTATACGCCCGGCTTCCTTTTATGGCCGTCCTCGCGGGCGGCCGTTCTCTTTGGCCGCTCCTTTACGTCAGGCGCCCGCGCGATGAAACAAGACACCCACCCGGACTATCACTTCATCACCGTAGTGATGACGGACGGCACCACTTACAAGACCCGTTCGACCTACGGCAAGGAAGGCGCGGTGCTGAACCTGGACATCGACCCCAAGACCCACCCGGCGTGGACCGGCGGCGGACACCAACTGATCGACCGCGGCGGCCGCGTGTCCCGCTTCAACGCCAAGTTCGGCGCCTTCACGCGCAAGTAGGCGCCAGGCCCAACGCTCGGACTGCGAACGCCGCGAGGGGAGACCTTCGCGGCGTTTTCTGTTTGCTGTTGCGAAAAGCCCTTCCCCTCGATCGGGAAGGGTCGGGATGGCGCGCGCGTTCGCCCTGAGTTGCTTTCGGCGCCGACCGCGCACAATCCGTCAGGTCCTGCCAGCACCCCCCTAACCCGACCTTTCCCCCATCGAGGGGGAAAGGAGACGCGCCAGATCCTGGACCGTGGCGCACCCGGGCGAGAGATTTCCCAAACAGCAAAAGCCCCCGGAGATCGCTCTCCGGGGGCCCTCGCTCGCGCTTCAGGACGCTTAGGCCGAGGTGTTGACCTTCGTGCTGATGGTCGTGAAGGTGGTGTTCAGGTTGGTGCCGATCGCAGTCAGGGCGGTGATGAGCACCGCGGCGATCAGGGCGGCGATCAGGCCGTATTCGATGGCGGTCGCGCCGG
>CBJNAS010000288.1:0-4583 GCA_966434565.1 uncultured Phenylobacterium sp. | reverse complement strand
GCCACCGCGCGAAGGGAGGGAAGAATCAATGATCGTGCAGGTGCTCGTCGCCGTGCTCGTGCGGGTCGAGCAGGCGGTGGGCGTGGATGATGAAGTAGCGCATCAAGGCGTTGTCGACAGTTGACTGGGCCTTGGTGCGCCAGGCGCGCACCGCCTCGTTGTAGGTCGCGTAGGCGCCGACGAAGTCGACCTTGGAGAGGTCGCGGAACTCCGGCGGCCCGTCCACCGACTTCAACTCGCCGCCGATCACGAGGTGCAGGAGTTGTCTGTCGGGCATGGCTCACCTTGGGGGTTGCAGGAATTCACAGCGCGATATGCCGGACGCGCTCGAGGATCAATGGGGCGAGCGCCGGCGTGGCGCAGACCAGGCTCGGCTGCTTCGGAACGGGCGCGTTGTAGGCGAAGGCGCGGCCGGTGTGGTCGCCGACAACCCCGCCCGCCTCGGTGGCGATCACCTCGGCGGCGGCGAGGTCCCAGTCGTGCTTGGCGGCGAAGGTGACGGTGGCGTCCGCCGCGCCGCAGGCGACAAGGCACAGGCGGTAGGCGGTGGAGTTGCGCCGCGTGACCCGCATGCTGGGCCACGGTTCGGGCCAGTCGTCGTGGCGGAACATCCGCGGATGGGCGAGCATGCCGCAGCCCTCGATGGCGCCGGTGGCGCTCACCCGGATCGGCCGCCCGTTCAGGGTCGCCCCGCCGCCGGCCGCCGCGGCGTAGGTCTCGGAGAGCTGCGGGGCGAACACCACGCCCGCAATCGGCCGGCCGTCCTCGACCACCGCCACGCAGACCGTCCACCAGGGCTCGCCGCCGGCGAAGGCGCGGGTGCCGTCGATCGGGTCGACCACGAACACCCGCCTGGCCGAGAGCCTGGCGGGATCGTCGGCGGTCTCCTCGGAGAGCCAGCCGTACTCCGGCCGGGCGCGCCGCAGCGTCTCCTTCAGCAGGGCGTCGGCGGCCAAATCGGCGTTGGTGACTGGCGAGGTCCCGTCCTTGAACTCCACCTCCAGCCCCTGGTCGCGGAGCGAAGCGGCCAGCCGGCCGGCCGCGTGGGCGGCGTCGACGATCAGCGCCAGATCCTCGCCGAAGGGGGCTTCACCCGGGGGCGGCGCCAGGCCTTCGTCGTCGAGCCGGATCGGCGTGACGTCCACGCTTTCGCTCACCGTCCAGCTATGGCCAGGCCGTCGACCAGCAGCGACGGGGCGTTGGAGGCGCCGCGGATCTCCAGGTCGGAGCCCGGGATCACGCGGGCGTAGACGTCGATCAGGTTGCCGGCGACGGTGATCTCGGTGACCGGATAGGCGATCTCGCCGTCCTCGAACCAGAAGCCCGAGCAGCCCACTGACCAGTCGCCGGTGTTGCCGTTGAGCGAGGGGCCGAACATGGAGGTGATGAGCAGGCCCTTGCCGGCGTCGCGCATCAGCCCGGCCTGGTCCTGCTCGCCCGGCAGCAGGGTCAGGTTCGAGGGCGCGACGCCCGGCGGACCCGCCAGGCCGCGCGAGGCGTGGCCGGTCGTCGCCAGGCCAAGCTGCCGCGCCGAGGCGGAGTTGAGCAGCCAGGTGGTCAGCACGCCCTCGTCGATCAGGGCCATCCGGGAATTGGCGACGCCCTCGTCGTCGAACGGGCTGGAGCCCAGGCCGCGCCGCCGGTGCGGCTCGTCGGTGATGGTGACGCCCTTGGCGAAAACCTGCTGGCCCAGCTTGTCCTTCAGGAAGGAGGTGCCGCGGGCGATCGAAGGCCCGGAGATGGCGCCGATCAGCGGGCCCATCAGCGAGGCGGCGAGGCGGTTCTCCAGGATCACGGCGGCGGTGGTCGAGGCGATCTTGCGCGCGCCCAGGCGCGCGGCGGCGCGGCGGCCCGCCTCGGCGCCGATGGCCTCGGCCGAAGGCAGGTCGGCCTCCCAGCGGGTGGAGCGGCCGTCGTAGCCGTTCTCCATGCCGTTCTCGTCGCTGGCGATCGCCGAGGCGCCCACGGAAAAGCCCGAGGCGCGGTGCACGCCGCAAAAGCCGCCGCTGGTCACCATCTTCCATTCGGAGGCGGACCACGCGGCCGACCCGCCGTCGGAGTTGGTCACCTGCGGCACGGCCCGGGCGGCGGCCTCGGCAGTGCGGGCGCGGGCCTCCAGCGCCTCGGCGGTGGGCTCGCTAGCGTCGAACAGGTCGAGGTCCGGCAGCGGTCCCTTGGCCAGGCGATCGGGATCGGCGAGGCCCGCATAGGGGTCTTCCGGCGCGAGCCGGGCCATGGCCACGGCGCGCTCGATCAGCTTGGCGCGCGCTTCGGCGCTGATGTCGGAGCCCGAGACGCTGGCCTGCCGGCGGCCCACGAAGACGCGCAGCCCCAGGTCGCGGGACTCTTCGCGCTCGACCTCCTCCAGCTCGCCCAGGCGCACGCCGATCGACAGCGACCGACGCTCGGCGCTGACCGCCTCGGCGGCGTCGGCGCCCGCCGCGAGCGCGGCGGCCACGACGTCATGCAGCAGGTTTTCGTCCATTCCGCCGCATATGACGGAGCGGCGCGTCGGGAGCAAGCTGGCATGGTGGCGCAGGTAGCGGGCGCGCGCCGGGCGTTTGCGGCGGCGGGGCCTGCCGCGCCCGGGCCTTCCGCGGCTTGGCGTCGCCCGCAGGGTGTAGAGCGGGTGGTGGTGGGGGCAAGCCACACCCAGGCCATTCAAACGCTGATCAGCGCCGCAGCGAAGTGGTGCAGGGTCTGCGCGCGGCTCGCCCCCTCTCCCATTTGCTCTTCGCTGCGCTCGGCGAACGGACCCTATTCCCCACGGGGGGGCTAAGGGGAAGCGCTACCTCAGTCCACCTCGCGCCCGTCCCCCGGCAGCCCCAGGCTCGCCCACTTGGCCGTTACTTCGGCGACCACGGCGGGATCCATGCCGAGCTTTTCGCCCCATTCGCGCTTGGTCTCCGGCGGCCACTTGTTGGTGGCGTCGAGGCCGATCTTGGAGCCCAGGCCGCTCTCCGGCGAGGCGAAGTCGAGGTAGTCGATGGGGGTGTTCTCGACCAGGGTGACGTCGCGGGCCGGGTCCATGCGGGTGGAGATCGCCCACATGACGTCCTTCCAGTCGCGGGCGTCGATGTCGTCGTCCACGACGATCACCCACTTGGTGTACATGAACTGCCGCAAGTAGCTCCAGACGCCCATCATCACCCGCTTGGCGTGGCCGGGGTAGGCCTTCTTCATCGAGACGACGGCAATGCGGTAGCTGCAGCCTTCCGGCGGCAGCCAGAAGTCGACGATCTCCGGAAACTGCTGGCGGATCAGCGGGATGAAGACTTCGTTCAGCGCCTCGCCCAGCACGCTGGGCTCGTCCGGCGGGCGGCCGGTGAAGGTGGTGAGGTAGATCGGGTCCTTGCGCATGGTGACGGCGCTCACCTGGAACACCGGGAAGCGCTCGACGGAATTGTAGTAGCCGGTGTGGTCGCCGTAGGGCCCCTCGTCGGCGTACTCGTCCAGCAGCACGTGGCCCTCCAGCACGATCTCCGCCTGGGCCGGCACCATCAGCGGCACGGACTTGGCCGGGACCAGGTCGAGCTTGGCCCCGCGCATCAGGCCGGCGAACTGGTATTCCGAGAGGGTGTCGGGCACCGGCGTCACCGCCGCCAGGATCGTCCCGGGATCGGCGCCGATGACCGCACAGGCCGGCAGCGGCTCCGGCTTGCCCGCCGCCTTCCAGCGCCGGTGATGCTGGGCCCCGCCGCGGTGGGCCAGCCAGCGCATGATGGTGCGATCCTTGCCCAGCACCTGCATGCGGTAGATGCCCAGGTTGTAGTCGTCCTCGCGATCGGCCGACGGCCCCTTGGTCACCACCAGCGGCCAGGTGATCAGCGGGGCGGGCTCGCCCGGCCAGCAGGTCTGGACCGGCAGCTTCGTCAGGTCGACGTCGGCGCCCTTCAGCACCACCTCCTGCACCGGCGCGCGCTTCACCGTGTTTGGCCGCATGGCCATCACGGTCTTGGCGAGCGGCAGCATCTCCAGCGCGTCCTTCAGCCCGCGCGGCGGCTCGGGCGCGCGCAGGAAGGCGAGCAACTCGCCCACCTCGCGCAGGTCGGCCGCGGTGGAGCGGGCCCGGCCCTCCAGGGTCACGCCCATGGCCACGCGCTTCACCGTCCCGAACAGGTTGACCAGGGCGGGGATCGGCGAGACCTCGCCATCGGCGCGGACGGGCTTCTCGAACAACACCGCGGGCCCGCCGGTCGCCAGCAGCCGCCGCTGGATCTCGGTCATCTCCAGCACCGTCGAGACCGGCTCGCGCACCCGCACCAGCTCGCCCGCCGCCTCCAGCGTGGCCAGGAACTCCCGCAGCGATCGATAGGCCATCACCCCTCCGCGAAATGCGTGGGGAAGCTAGGGCGCAGGCGGGCGCCTGTCACGCGCCGGGCTGCGACTTGTCGGGCTGCGAGTTCGACCTGTGCAGGCGCAGCAGCTCCGAAGCGAGCGCCCGCTTGGTCGCGAAGTAGCCCATCAGCCCCCCAAACCAGCCGTTGAGCTCCTCCCAGGGGTCGCCGCCGTCAAGTTCGGCAGCCGAGCGGCAGACCTCGTCGACCTCCACCAACTCACTCAGACCGCGTTCTCTTTCGCGG
>CBJNAS010000287.1:0-4640 GCA_966434565.1 uncultured Phenylobacterium sp. | reverse complement strand
TGGGCGGGACGATCTCCGACACCATCGGCTGGAGCTGGATCTTCTTCATCAACATTCCGGTGGCGTTCGGCGTGGCCTTCGGCGCCTGGACGATCCTGCGCAGCCGCGACACCGCCACGCGCCGGGTTCCGGTGGATTTCGTCGGCCTGGCCTTGCTCGTCCTCTGGGTGGGCGCTCTGCAGGTGATGCTCGACCGCGGCAAGGAGCTGGAGTGGTTCGCCTCCAGCTTCATCGTCGCCCTGGCGGTGATCGCGGCGATCGGCTTCGCCTGCTTCCTGATCTGGGAGCTGACGGCGGAAAACCCGATCGTCGACCTGAAGGTGTTCCGGCACCGTGGCTTCGTCGGCGGGGTGATCACCATCAGCTTCACCTTCGGCGCCTATTTCGCGACGATCGTGCTGATCCCGCTGTGGCTGCAGACCAGCATAGGCTACACGGCCACCTGGTCCGGCTATGCGAGCTCGCTGAACGGGGCGCTGGCCGTGGTCATGTCGCCGATCGTCGCGCGCCTGATGAGCCGGATCGATCCGCGGATCATGGTCACCTTCGGCGTCAGCTGGATCGCCGGCGTCTCCTTCTGGCGGACGCACTTCACCAGCGACGCCGACTTCTGGGTCATCGCGCTTCCGTTCCTGGTGCAGGGCTTCGCCTTGCCCTTCTTCTTCGTGCCGGCGACGATGCTCACCCTCTCGTCGGTGCGGCCGGAGGAGACCGCCTCGGCGGCGGGCCTGTCGAACTTCATGCGCACCTGCTCGGCGGCCTTCTCGACCTCGATCATGACCACCGCCTGGGACAATACCGCGACCGAGAAGCGCAGCGAGATCGCCGGACGCCTGCATGACCTCCCCGCAACGCTCGGCAAGCTCACCAGCCACGGATTCTCCCCGGACCAGGCGCTGGGACAGGTGGACCGGCTGGTTCAGGTGCAGGCCACCATGCTGGCGACCAATGAGATGTTCCTCATCGCCACCTTCCTGTTCCTGTTCGCCGCGGTGGTCGTCTGGCTGGCGCCCAGGCCGAAGCGGGGCGGCGGGCCGGTGGCTGGGCATTAAGGCGAGATAGCAGGTCCCTTCAGCTCGACCGTGTTGCCCTCCGGATCGCGGACGTAGATCGAGGGGCCGGTCCCCTCCGCGCCATAGCGCTCGCCGGCCTCGACGACATCGACGCCGCAATGCGCGAGGTGGGCGCGGATCGCAGGCTCGTCGAACGGCGCCACGCGCAGGCAGAGGTGGTCGAGGTTGCGCCCCTCGGCGCCCGGCCCGGCGCCGCCCAGGCGGCCCAGCGGCCCGTCGAGGGTGATCAGGTCGATCAGCTCGCGCCCTGCGCGGACGTGGGTCAGGCCGAGCTCCGGCCGGTCCCAGTCGAGCGTGCAGCCCAGCGCCTCGGTGTAGAACCGCACCATCCGCGCCCTGTCGCGCACCCGCAGGACGATGTGGTCGTAGCCCTGGATCTGGATGGGATGGGTCATCGGCCCACCAGATGGGGAGCAGGCGCCTACAGCAACAGCCCGAACAGATGGCAGTCGCGGCGCTCGCCATCGCGCAGGATGTGGCCGCGCAGCAGGCCTTCCTGCTTGAAGCCCAGCTTGCCCAGCAGGGTCTCGGAGCGCCGGTTGCCGAGATGGGTGCGGGCGGTGAGCTTGCGAAGCCCGCTCGCCGCCGCAAAGGCCAGCACCGCGCGCAGCGCCTCCAGCGCATAGCCCTGGCCCCAGGCGTCGCGGCCCAGCAGGAATCCCACCTCGCCGCGCTTGTGCCGCCGGTCGATCTCCGACAGGTCGCAGCAGCCCGCGAAGCCGTCGCCGGCCAGGGTGCGGATCGCCCAATGGACGGCCTGGCCGCGTTCCATCGCCGCGACCTGGCTGTCGACGATCGCGGCCACCAGCTCCGGCTCGTCGATCGCCGGCACGTCCCAGAAGGCCATGACCTCGGCGTCGCCCATCAGGGTGAAGACCTGCGGCGCGTCGGAACCGGCCAGCGGCTGCAGTCGCAGCCGCTCGGTCTCCAGGATCGGCGGGAGCTTGGAATCGAGAATCATCGCTTGTCAGGAAGCTGCGGCCACCTAGGTATGGCGCTGCCGAGCGCGGGGTGATAGAGCGCGCGCTTCATTTGGCTCGGGTGTGTTCGCCCGAGCGCACCGGACCCTTCCAAGACGTCCAATCTGGGGCCTGCATGCTGCTGAACATTCTGCTCGCGCTGGAGATCATCGTCAGCTTCGCGCTGGTGGGCGTGGTGCTGCTGCAACGCTCGGAAGGCGGGGCGCTGGGCATGGGCGGCGGGCCCTCGGGATTCATGACCGCGCGCGGCGCCGGCGACCTGCTGACCCGGATCACCTGGATCCTGGGCTCGGCCTTCTTCGTGCTCGCGCTGCTCCTCACCATCATCTCCGGCCGCCAGCGGGGCGCCTCCTCGGTGGTCGACCGGCTGAAGGTGGACGCGATCAACCCGGCGACCCTGAACCAGCCGCCGCCGCAGACGCCCGCGGGCAACGCCCAGCCGTCGGGCCCGAACGCCGCGCCGCCGCCGCTGACCGCGCCCACGCCCACCGTCCACAATCCCTTCCTCGGCGAACAGCCGGCCCAACCGACCCCCGCCCAGCCTCCGGCGAAATAACCCGTGGACGAAGGCGATCGAAGGCCGCGCCCGCGCGGCGAATCTCGGCTAATCTGAACGCCCATGGCCCGGTACATTTTCATCACCGGCGGCGTGGTCTCCTCCCTCGGCAAAGGTCTGGCGTCCGCCGCGCTCGGCGCGCTTTTGCAGGCGCGGGGGTACAACGTCCGTCTGCGCAAGCTCGACCCCTACCTCAACGTCGATCCGGGGACGATGAGCCCCTATCAGCACGGCGAGGTGTTCGTGACCGACGACGGGGCGGAGACCGACCTCGACCTCGGCCACTACGAGCGCTTCACCGGCGTCAGCGCCACCCGCGGCGACAACATCACCACGGGCCAGATCTATAAGACGATCATCGAGAAGGAGCGCCGCGGGGACTATCTCGGCGCGACCGTCCAGGTGATTCCGCACGTCACCGGGGAGATCAAGGACTTCGTCCTGTCGGATCCGGGGGAGGGGGTCGACTTCGTGCTCGTCGAGGTGGGCGGCACGGTGGGCGACATCGAGGGCCTGCCCTTCTTCGAGGCGATCCGCCAGCTCGGGCAGGAGCTGCCGCGCGGCCACGCCTGCTACATCCATCTGACGCTGCTGCCGTTCATCAAGACGGCGGGCGAGATGAAGACCAAGCCCACTCAGCACTCGGTCAAGGAGCTGCGCTCGATCGGCATCCAGCCGGACATCCTGCTGTGCCGCTGCGAGCAGCCGATCCCCGAAGGCGAGCGGCGCAAGATCGCGCAGTTCTGCAATGTGCGCCCCAGCGCCGTGATCGAGGCGATGGATTCCGACAACATCTATTCGGTGCCGCTCGACTACCACGCCCAGGGTCTCGACACCGAGGTGCTGGACGTCTTCGGCCTGCAGGACGCGCCCAAGCCGGACCTTTCCCGCTGGCAGGGCATCGCCCACAACCTGAGCCACCCGGACGGCGAGGTGAACATCGCCATCGTCGGCAAGTACACGGGGCTCACCGACGCCTACAAGTCGCTGGTCGAGGCGCTGATCCATGGCGGCCTGGCCAACAACGTCCGCGTCCGCTTCGACTGGATCGAGGGCGAGGCCTTCGAGAAGGACGAGGAGTTGATCGGCGTACGGCTGGCCTCGGTGCATGGGGTGCTGGTGCCGGGGGCCTTCGGGGAACGCGGCTCGGAGGGCATGATCCGCGCCGTGCGCTTCGCCCGCGAGCACGCCATTCCCTACTTCGGCATATGCTTCGGCATGCAGATGGCGATGATCGAGGCGGCGCGGAACCTGGCCGGCATCCATGCCGCCTCCTCCACCGAGTTCGGCCCGACCTCGGAGCCGATCGTCGGCCTGATGACCGAATGGACCCGCGGCAACGCCCGCGAGCTCCGGGCCGAGGGCGGCGAGCTGGGGGGCACCATGCGCTGCGGCGCCTACGAGGCTGTGCTCACCCCGGGGTCGCGGGTGGCCGAGATCTATGGCGGCCCGGTCATCTTCGAGCGCCACCGGCACCGCTACGAGGTCAACATCCGTTACCGCGAACGGATCGAGGCCGCGGGCCTCAGGTTCACCGGCCTGTCGCCGGACGGGCAGCTGCCGGAGATCTGCGAGCGCCAGGACCATCCCTGGTTCGTCGGCGTCCAGTTCCACCCGGAGCTGAAGAGCCGCCCCTTCGAGCCGCACCCCCTGTTCGCCAGCTTCGTCGGCGCGGCGAAGGTGAGAAGCCGGCTGGTGTGATTCTTCCCTCTCCTTCATGGCCCCCCACGAAGGGAAGGGAAGATCGCACCTTGATCCGCCGCCCCCTTTCAGGCATACACCCCCGCTCACGTCGGCGGCCGGTTGGCCGCCGTCCTCGTTTCCACGCCTGCCGAGATCTCCAATGGCCGTTCCCAAGCGAAAAACCTCGCCCTCCCGGCGCAATATGCGCCGGTCGCACCACGCGCTGGGCCCGAACTCCTTCGTCGAGGACAAGGAGACCGGTGAGCTGAAGCGGCCTCACCACATCGACCTGAAGACCGGCATGTACAAGGGCCGCCAGGTCCTGACGCCCAAGGAAGACTGAGGCTC
>CBJNAS010000286.1:0-4686 GCA_966434565.1 uncultured Phenylobacterium sp. | reverse complement strand
TCCAGGAAGGCGCGCGAATAGCCGCCCGCGCCGAAGGTGCCGTCGACGACGGTCTTGCCGCGGCTGGGCTGCAGGGCCTGGAGGACCTCGTTGATCAGCACGGGGGTATGCGGGGCCTCGCTCACGCCACCCCTCCGATCTTCGCCGCGCGTTGCTGGGCCCGTAGCTGCGCCAGGCCCTCGCGGGCGAGCTCGCGCTGCGCGGCGCGGTGCGCCTGGAAGGCCTCCTTCGACCAGATCTGGAAGCGCTCGCCCATGCCCACCACGGTCACCCAGGCGCCCTCGGAGAGTCCGAACGCGTCGCAGAGCGTCTCCGGCAGGGTGATGCGGCCGGCGGTGTCGAAGGAGAGCTTGGCCATGCCGCCCAGCACGGAGGTCTCCAGGGCCGTGCGCAGCGGATCGCCGAAATCCAGCTCCCCGATCAGGCCCATGTAGCGCTCGAACAGCTTCTGGCCGCCGCCCTCGATGCAGTCGGCCTCGATGGACGGAAAACAGAAGACCCCGTCGAAGGGCCCCGCCGCCAGGGCGCGGAACTCCTGCGGCACGACGATGCGCCGCTTGGCGTCCAGCTGTTTCTCGAAGGTCGAGAGAAACATCCCGCCCGTGGTCCCTGCTTGCCCGCCACTGCCCGCCGTCCCCCGGCGATGCAGCTGACGATGACCATTGGGTTAACATGGGATGAAATGGGAGACAATGACTCTGACGGTGCAAAACGTCGCAGACGAAGCTTTCGCGCAAGATCTATGGTTAACGCGGGCCGTTCATCCACAGAACGTACAGAGAACTGTGCAAGCGCGGCTGTAACCGGTGTCATCGCGTCCCAGTTTCCGACGCTCGGGGGACAGACGACCGCCACAACCGCAGCGCGGGGCGCTTCGGGCGATTCAACCGGTACGGCCGTTCCGGCCGCGATCGGGCAATGAATGCTGCGTCTGGCCCTGCTTGGCCGCCGCCATCACCGGGGCCGCGCGGCCGAGCGGGCCGCGCCAATGGACCAGACGGCCTGTAAGCCGGGTTCTGTGCCGCCCGACGCGAGCGTCGGACGCGGCGGCCATTCCTCTGGACCGGTCCTCGCGGACCGGTTCTCGCGACCTACCCGGGTCCCTCGGGCCGGCGACAGCCCTGCTTGCGCAAGCGCAGGCGCGGGACCCCTATTCGGTCTTGCTCCTGGCGGGGCTTGCCATGCCGCCCTTGTTACCAAGGACGCGGTGCGCTCTTACCGCACCCTTTCACCCTTGCCCTGCTCCGCTGAAGCTTCGCAGGGCGGTTTGCTTTCTGTGGCGCTATCCCTGGGGTCACCCCCGGCGGGCGTTACCCGCCGCCATGTCGTCGTGGAGCCCGGACTTTCCTCGACCGCGCTTGCGCGCGCCCGCGACCGCCCGGCCATCTGGTCCGCGGCGGAAGGTGATGAGGAAGGCGCCTCAGGTCAAGCGGTCAGGTGGGTTGCTCAGGGCGCCCACCCCGGCGGCGCGAGCTCGAAGCCGGCGAACTCGAACCCCGGCGCGACCACGCAGGCGACCAGGCTCCAGCCCTGCGCCGGTCCCTCAGCGGACTGCCAGGCGCCGGGCGGGACCAGCTGCTGCAGCGTCTGTCCCGCCAGTGGGTCGGGTCCCAGCGTCACCGTGCGCGCCGTCCCGCCCTCCTCGGCGATCGAGAGCGCCACCGGCGCGCCGGCCTGGAACAGCCACATCTCGCCCGCGTCCACCCGATGCCAATGCGAACGCTGGCCGGCTTCCAGCAGGAACAGGATCGACGTCGCCGCAGCCCGGCCGCCGGCGACGCTCTCCTCCGCCCGCCAGGTCTCGCGGTACCAGCCGCCTTCGGGATGCGGCTGAAGCTCCAGCGCGGCGATCATCTCCGCGGCCCCCGCCGGCATCGCGGTCACGCCCCGAGCCGCAACAGCGCGATCAGCCGCGCCCGGGTCTCGCCGTCGGCGACGCCGTCCACCCGCTCGGGCCGCCAGTGGCGCTGGAAGGCCCGGACGATGGTCGTGGTGCGCGGCTCGTATTCGCCGGAAGGCGCGCAATCGTAGCCGAGTCGCGTCAGTCCCGCCTGCAGGGCGAACACGCCCGGCCCCGCCTCCCCCTCCCCCAGCGGCCCGCCCGGGGCGGCGGGAACCTCGGCCCAGTAGCCGTGGCCGGCTTCCGCCAGCCGCTTCCAGGGGAACAGCTCGCCCGGATCCTGCTTGCGGTCAGGCGCCACGTCGGAGTGAGCGACGATCTGGTCGTCCTCGATGGTCCAGCGGCCGCGGATGTCGGCCACCAGCGCGATCACAGCCGCGACCTGCGCCTGCGTGAAGGGTCGGTAGCCGAACTCGTGGCCGGGATTGACGATCTCGATGCCGATCGAGACGCCGTTCACGTTGCGCCGGCCCTTCCAGAAGGAGACGCCCGCGTGCCAGGCGCGCCGCTCCTCCGGCACCAGGCGGAAGACGCGCCCGTCCTCTTCCACGACATAGTGGGCCGAGACCTTCGCCTCAGGATTGCGCAGACGTTCGATCGCCTCCTCGCCGGTGCGCATGCCGGTGTAGTGCAGGACGATCATGTCCGGCGGCGCGGTGCGCGCGTCGAAGTTGGGCGAAGGCGCCTCGATCAGCTCCATTCCGGCGTCTTAACCTGGGCCGCTTCACCGAACGACAGGAATTCGCCTCAGGTCCCGTTCTTCGAAGGCGGATGAACTGGCCTCAGCCGGTCATCGCCTCCAGCTCGAGACCGCGGGTCTCGTGGACGAGGGCGCGGACGAACAGGAACGAGGCCAAGGCGCTTGCGGCGTAGAAGGCATAGGTGACCGACAGCCCGAGGCTCGCGGCGAGCGCCGGGAAGCTGACGCTGATCAGGAAGTTGGCGATCCACTGGGCGAAGCCCGCCACCGCCAGGCCCGAGCCGCGAATCTGGTTGGGGAACATCTCGCCCAGCATCACCCACATCACCGGACCCCAGCTCATGTTGAACAGGACCGCGTAGGCGTTGGCGGAGATCAAGGCGACCAGACCGGTCCGGTCGGAGAGATGCAGGGCGCCGCCGACCAGGCTGCCGGTCGAGAAGCAGACCGCCATGGTCCCGAGCGCCAGCGCCATCCCGGCCGAGCCGATCAGCAGCAGCGGCTTGCGGCCGATCCGATCGATCGCCGCCACGGTGATCAGACAGCCCAGGATCGAGAGCGCGCCGGAGAGGATGTTGATCTTCAGCGCATCGTCTTCGGAGAAGCCGACCGACTGCCAGAGCACCGCGCCGTAATAGAAGACGATGTTGATGCCGACGAGCTGCTGGAACACCGCCAGGCCGATCCCAGCCCAGACGATCGGGCGGATCTTGCCGCTCGCCTTGTCGATCAGGTCGGACAGCTTCGGCTTGTGGTGGTCGGCGGCCAGCGTAGCGCGGATCTCCTCGACCTTGCGGGCGCCTTCGCCCGCGCCGAACAGGCGCGAGAGCACGGCCTCGGCTTCGGCGTCCCGCCCCTTGACCACCAGGAAGCGCGGGCTCTCCGGGATGGTCATCAAGCTCGCCAGGAAGATCGACGCCGGGATCACCTGCAGCCAGAACATCCAGCGCCAGGCGGCGATCCCGAACCACAGCGGCTGGACCGAGCTGCCGGCGGTGTGCGCCAGCACGTAGTTGGCGAGGAAGGCTCCGGTCAGGCCGGCGATGATCATGATCTGCTGGAGGCTGGAGAGCCGGCCGCGGATGCGCGCCGGGGTGACCTCGCTAATGTAGACGGGGGACAGGACGCTGGCGGCGCCCACGCCCAGGCCCCCCAGAAGTCGGGCCAGGATGAACAGCAATGAGCTCGCCGCCGCCCCGGCGCCCAGCGCGCTGACGACGAAGGCGAGGGCGGCCATGATCATCACCGTGCGGCGGCCGAGCACATCGGCCAGCCGGCCTGCGGCGAAGGCGCCCGCCGCGCAGCCGATGAGGATGGCGCCCACATTGAAGCCGGTGCCGAGCTTGCTCAGCGCGAAGGTCTTCTCCAGCCCCTGCTGGGTGCCGTTGATCACCCCGCTGTCGTAGCCGAACATGAAGCCGCCGATGGTGGCCACCGCCACGATCGCGGCGATGAAGGCCAGGTTGACCTTCTGCCCTTCGGCGCTGAGCGCGGGCGTGGCGGGTGCGCTGCCGGCGGTCGCCATCTGCTTCACCTCCTGGCGGGCGCGGGGGCCCGGGTTCCCTCTTTCGCGGCGTTGGCCGCCGCTATCGTTGCTCGTCGAGTTGAACGACGTCGCTGCTCATCGCCAGCCCGCGTTCCAGCAGGTGCGCCCCGTGCATTGAGCGGGCGTCGCCGGAGGCCGGGAACAGCGCCCGCGCCATCACCTCGGCGGGTCCCATGCCCGGCGCTGCGGCCTCGGCGCACAAGATCATGCGCCTGAGGTTCACCGCAACCCGGTCGTCGAAATAGCCAGTGGCCCCGGGGTGGGGACGTCAGGGCCAGGTCACAAACGCAGCGCATGATCCTGACTTCCCCACCCTGCTCGCCGGAGCCTGTCCTCTGGCCGGCCTGCGGACAGAGCAAGAAAAACGGCCCGGGATCGCTCCCGGGCCGTTTCCTTACGCTCTACTGACTGGAGCTCTGTTCAGACCTGCTCGGCGGCCGCCGCATCGGCGATGCTTTCCGGCAGCGGCTCCATCGCCTTCTCGCGGCTCTGCGCCAGGGCCTCGTCGCGCTTGGCGGCGATGCGCTGCAGGTTGCGCAG
>CBJNAS010000285.1:0-4723 GCA_966434565.1 uncultured Phenylobacterium sp. | reverse complement strand
GAGCGGAGGCCACGTCGAGCACCGCCAGGGCCTCGGCCGCCGCCTGGATGTCGCCGGCCAGGCCTTGAGCCTCGGCCCGCCACGCTTCGAAGATCTCCGCCTCGATGGCGAGGGCCCGCTCGGCGGCCTGGGCGATGCGGGCGTCGAGGTCGGCCAGCTCCACGGTGGTGAAGCGCACCTGGTTGGCCAGGGTCTGGCGGTGGATGAAGGTCGCGTTGAGCGGGACGCTCATCAGCGGCTCGGCCGCCTTGGCGCTGGTCTCGACGAAGTAGCCCAAGACGGCGTTGTGGCGGATCTTCAGCGCCACGCCGCTCTCCTGGGCGAGGCGGGCCTCCAGGGCGGCGACCACGCGGCGGCTGTCGTCGCGCAGGCTGCGGGCCTGGTCGAGCTCGGGCCGCACGCCTTCGGCGACGAAACCGCCGTCACGGGCGAGCGCCGGAAGCTCTGTCCCCATGTCACGGGAAAGGAGCCCGCCGGCCAGGCGCTCGCGGAAGGCCAGCAGGTCGGGATGGAGGTCGAGATTAAGAGCGCCCAGCGCGGACGCGATCTCCGCCGGCGGCTCGACCAGGGGGTCGTGGGTGCGGGCGAACAGGCCGACGATCCCTTCCGCCGCGCCCAGGCCGTCGCGCAGCGTCCCGAGGTCGCGCGGGCCGCCGCGGCCGAGCGCCAGGCGTGACAGCGCGCGGGCCATGTCGCCCAGGCCCTTCAGCTGCTCGCGCAGGCGCTGGCGCTGCGTCCGGTGCTCGCAGAACCAGGCCACCGCATCTAGCCGGGCGTCGATCGCCGCCGGGTCCAGCAGCGGGCGGGCGAGCCGGGCGGCCAGCAGGCGGGCGCCGGGGGCGGTCACGGTGCGGTCGATCGCCCCCAGCAGCGAGCCGTCGCGGGCGCCGCCGGTGGACTTCTCGATCTCCAGGCTGGCGCGGGTCGCCGGATCGATGGCCATGACGTCGGCCTCGCCGGCGCGGCGCGGGGCGGTGAGCGCCGGCAGCTTGCCGGCCTGAGTGGTCTCGAGGTGGGCGGCGATCAGCCCGAGCGCGGCGACCTCGGCGCCGCTGAGCTGGCCGAAACCGTCCAGGGTCTCCACGCCATAGAGCCGCTTCAGCCGGGCTTCGGAGGCCGACGGCTCGGCCAGCGCCTGGGGCAGCGGCTGGACAAAGCCGCCCGCGGTCTTCAGCGCCGCATTGACCGCCTCGTCAGAAAACAGCCGGTCGGGGACCAGCACCTCGGAGGGGCCCAGCGCCGCCAGGGTGGCGGCGAGCCCGCTCACCCCGGTCGCCAGGCACTCCACCTCGCCGGTCGAGAGCTCGACGCTGGCCACCGCCGCCTGGCCGGCGCGCACGGCCACCGCCGCCAGCCGGTTGGCGCCGCGGGCGTCCAGCAGGCCGTCCTCGGTGAGCGTGCCCGGCGTGACCACCCGCACCAGGTCGCGCCGCACCACCGCCTTGGAGCCGCGCTTCCGCGCCTCGGCGGGGTCCTCCATCTGCTCGCAGACGGCGACCTTGAAGCCGGCGCGGATGAGCTTGGCGAGATAGGCCTCGGCCGCATGCACCGGCACGCCCGCCATCGGGATCGGCTCGCCGCCGTGCTGGCCGCGGGCGGTCAGCGTGATGCCCAGCGCCGCGGCGGCCTTCTGCGCGTCCTCGAAGAACAGCTCATAGAAGTCCCCCATCCGGAAAAAGATGAGGGCGTCGGGCTGGCGCGCCTTGGCCTCGAAGAACTGCGCCATCACCGGCGAGGCGCCGGCGGCGATCTGGGCGTCGGAGGAAGCGGGCGCGTTCATGGAAAGGGTGAAGCTATCGTTAAGGCCCCGCCCCGTCAGCCCTTGAACCCCGCGGTCCAGGCGCCAAAGTTGTGGGTAGATGTCGCAGCCCCGAGGCGCGTCCTTTTCGTATGTCATCGTGCCGGCCGGGCCCGCCGACGCCGAGGCGCTGGCCCGCGTGCACGTGATCGCCTGGCACGAGACCTATCGCGGCCTGCTGCCGGAGGCCTTCCTGGCGCGGATGAGCGAACCGGGGTTCGCGCGGCGCTTCGGGCGCGAGCTGACCCACCCCGGACCGCACGACGTCGTGCTCGCGGCGATGAACCCTCGGAGCGTGTTCGGCTACGTGGCCGGCGGACCCTCGCGCGCCGGGGTCGAGGGCGAGGGCGAGATCCACACCCTCTACGTGCTGCGCGCCGCGCAGAGGCGCGGTGTCGGCAAGCGGCTGCTGCTCGGCGCCGCCCGGGCGCTGGCGGCGCAGGGCGCACGCTCCCTGATGATCTCGGTGCTGCGCGACAACGTCAGGGCCCGCGGCTTCTACGAGGCCCTGGGCGGGGTCGCCGACGAGCCCCGCGAGCAGCCGGGGCCGGGCGGCATGGTCTGGGAGGTGGCGTATCGCTGGGCCGAGATCGGCGAGCTCCTGAACCGCTAGAGGCGCGGCCGCGGCGGCGGCTATCCGGAGCCGCGCCACGGCGCATCCTCGGCCTCGGCCAGCTCGACGCCGGTTGGGACGCCCGTGGATTCGGCCGGCGCAAGCGGGCCGTCGACCCAGCGGAAGCGCCCCGCGCGGGACGCGGGAACGCGGGGCGCAGGCGCGGACCCATCCGTGCCTGCGATGATGGACTTCAGCCGGCCGATGCGCCGGGCCAGCGGCGCGTCGGCGGGGAGGTGGTCGTCGTCATCCTCCCGCTCCCGGTCGGCTTCGCGGGGTTTGCAGTCCGAAGGCTCGGCCGCGCCGGGCGCGGCTGCGCGCCGCGGCCCGCGGGGTTCATGCCGCTCGCCCGAGGCCGCGCGCAGGGTCTCGTCGGCGTCGCGGCGCCGCTCCCGCGCCAGCCGCGCCTCCAGCGCGATGGACAGGCGCAGGCCGCGCGCCATGCGGTCGAACACCAGCATCCAGCGCGCGTGCGCCTCGTCGTCCCGCTCGGCGGCGGCCTGGCTGGCGCGCAGATAGGCCTGCTCGGTCAGCCGCCCGGCCATCTCCCTGAGCCGCCGCATGGTCCACTCGTGACCCTCGGCCATGTCGGCGAAGTCCTGCATCGCGGGGATGAGAACATATAGGGAACATCCGGTCAAGCCCGGAGACGCGGCGAAGCGGCCGCCGCGGATCTCAGCGGATGTTCGCGGCCTGCCGGAACTCCTTGTCCGCCAGCAGCTGGCCCACGAGCTGTTGGTAGAGGCCGATGTAGTGGTTCATCGCCTCGGGAATCGCCACGGCGCCCGCGAAGTCGGACGACCACTCCGACGAGGCCTCCACACGCTTTCCGAAGACCGGCTTTCCCTCGCGCGCGAGGGTGACGTCGGCGGCGAGGCGCGCGTGCCCGTGGAGACCCATGCTGTCGACGTGAGTTTCGGTCAGAATGCCGCGGATTTCGAGGGGCGAACCGGCGTCATAGCGGCCAGCCGCCTTCAGATCGGCGGCGAGCGTGTCGCCCAGGTACCTCGCGAACGAGCCGCCGGGCGCGTTGAGCACGCCGGCGCGGACCGTCAACGCGGAATCTGCTGACTGACTCACGGCCGGACCCGGAACAAAGCCGCCCACCCTCATCGGCGGCAGGTCCGCCGTCTGGATGGAGCGGACCTGATCGAAACCCGCCTGCGGCGCCGGAAGCGAGGTCGCACAGGCGGCGAGCCCAAGCAGCGGAACCAGTGCGAGCGGCAGACGAAGCGCCTTCAACGCACGTCCCTAGAGGCTCGAGCCATGCGAAGCGGCGGGCGCAGCATTCTGCGTCGGCGCGTCGGCGACGGGGGATGCCGCCGGTGCGGGCTCCGCCGCGGCCGGTGGCGCGCCTGGCGCCGGCGACGCCGTCGAAGCTGCCGGAGTGGCGGGCCCGGCGGGCGACACGCCGCCGAAGGCGGGCTCCTGCGCGACGGCGTTCAACGGGTTGGCGACGCACTGCCGTGCGATGGTGTAGATCGCCTCCCGGGTGTTGGCGACCTTGGTGGCGTTCGCCGGGGCCTGCGCCGTCAGTCCGAGCTGGGTGTACAGCTTGTGCCGGGCCGTCTTGGCGATCTTGTCGGAAGACGGCCCCGCGGCGAACTCCACCTTGCATTCATAGGTCTCGGCGATCGTGCTGCCGACCAGTCCCAGCGAAAGACCGGTGACGAAGCCCTTGCCTTCCGCGTGGGCGCGGGCGTCCGAGTCTGCGACGTCGTTGATCACCACGTGAAGCAGCGCGCCGTTCGCGGCTGGCGCGTCGAGGACTTGCGAGAAGAGCCCGCTCGACTTGACGGTTTCCGTCACCTTGTCCGCCAGGAACTTCGTGGCCCTCGGGTTTGGCGCCCCGTTGGTCTCGAATTCGAACAGCAACTGGACCGGTTGCGGGCTTGCGACCTTGGCCCACTGGGCGGCGCTCACGTCGCCCAGAGCATTGTCGACATAGGCCCCCGCCAAGGCGTGGGATGCGGTCGCCGCCGCAACGACGCCGCAAAAGGCGGCGGCAAACGCGCGCCGGCCGCGCGGGAAGGATTGGTTCATGGTCTCGCCCCCGTCCGCATCGGCGCGGAACGCCGGAAAGCTAATGCAGAGCCCTGGTCCAAGGCAATTTTAGATTGATGGCCAGGACGCTCTTCGCCATGGCGGCGTTCGGCTCCCGTCCAGCGGCGGGCCTGGCGGGAGCGACGGTTGCGGGGGCCTGCGTCCATCGCCGGCGGCGAAGCTCGGCGGTGATCTGGCGACCGCCCGCGGTCGAAGCCCGCCATTCATCTCACGGCGAGATGCGAGCCTGCCGCTCCAGGCTTGTCAAG
>CBJNAS010000284.1:0-4744 GCA_966434565.1 uncultured Phenylobacterium sp. | reverse complement strand
CTGCGCGCGCCCAGGCGCTTTGGCGAGGAGGCCTGGGCGAGGCTGGAGGACGTCGAGCGGGCGAAGCTCATCCAGCCCGGCGCGGCCCTGCAGGGGCGGGTGTTTGGTCGGTTCGACGGCCGATACCTGGTCTACAGCGGCGTGGAGCACGCGATCATCGTCGGCGCGTCGCGGAGCGGGAAGGGGGCGGGGCACGTGGTGCCTACGCTCATCGCCTGGCCGCAGAGCGCGTTCATCTACGACCGCAAGGGCGAGCTCTGGCACATCACAGCCGACCATCGGAAGCAGTTCAGCCACACCTTCTATTTCGCGCCGACCGACCCGAACACGGTGCGCTGGAATCCGCTGTTCGAGGTCCGCAAGGGCCCGATGGAGATCGCCGACATCCAGAACGTGGTGGGGATCCTGGTCGACCCGCTGGGGCGCAAAGCCGGCGACCTGAACTTCTGGGACCAGAGCGCCACCGACTTCTTCACGGCGGTGATCCTGCACGTGCTCTACGCCGAGCCGGACGCGCGGAAGAACCTCGCCCAGGTGCGGCGGCTGCTGATCAACATCAACCCGACGCTCTACGCGATGAAGAACACCCTGCACCGCCATCGGCCCGACTATCTCGCGCCGGATGGCCTGGCGCGTGACCGCGAGGGGGAGCCTATTCCGGAGGTGCATCCGGAGGTCCTGCTGGGGGCCACGGCGCTCGAAAACATGGACGAGCGCGTGCGCTCGAACGTGCTGGCGACCTGCCGGGCGTCGTTGTCGCTGTGGGCTGATCCGTTGGTGGAGTACGCCACCAGCTGGTCGGACTTCTCGATCGGCGATCTGGTGTGCTCGGAGGCGCCGGTCAGCTTCTACATGATCACGCCGCAGGCGCACGCCGACCGGCTGGCGTTCCTCGTGCGGGTGTTCACGCGCCAGACCATCAACAGCCTGATGGAGAACGAGCACGCGGACAGCCGCGGGCGGGCGAAGACGCACCGGCTGCTCCTTATGCTCGACGAGTTTCCAAAGCTCGGCAGCCTGCCGTTCCTGGAGAACGCCATGGGCGAGATGGCGGGCTACGGGATCACCGCGCACCTGATCTGCCAGAGCTTCAACGACGTGTTTTCGAAATACGGCGACCGCACGCCGCTGTTCGACAACATGCACATCACCGCGACCTTCGCGACCTCCGAGCCCACCAGCATCGAAAAAGTCGTGCGCCGGGCCGGCAAAGCGCTGGAGATGCGGGAGAGCTTCAGCGATCCGAGGACCCTGTTCGGCCGCTCGCACCGCTCAACGTCACGCTCGGAGCAGCAGCGCTACATCCTCTCCGAGGAGGACGTCCGCGGGCTCGACGACCGCAAGCAGTTCATCTTCGTCAACAACACCAAGCCGATCCTGGCCGACAAGATCCGCTACTACGAGGAGCCGATCTTCAAGGCCCGGACCGGGGACTACTTCCACGGCGTGCCGGCGAACTTCAAACAGACGCCGGCCACTTTCGACCTGCCGGGCAAGGCCTGCATCGACTGGAAGGGGCAGGAGGCGGTGCGGCCCGCGCCGACCTACCAGGGCCTCCAGCCGATCGCCGCGCAGCGAGGCGACACGAACGACGACGACGAAGGGCCGGATCAGGACGGCGTCGAGGCGGGCGACCTGGTGGTCGCCCATCCGGTCGACAGCCTCCGGCCCAGCGACCCTGACGATCTCCCGGGCATGGCCTGAGCGCCGAGGCGCTCCGCCGGCCTCCCCCCTGAAGAGCCCCGCCATGACCCAAGCCTCCACGATCACCAAGGACCGCAAGGTCGCCGCCCTGAAGCAGGCCATGGGCCCGGTCATCGCCGGCGCCCTGGCCGACCGCCTCGTCGTCGAGGTGATGGTCAATCCCGATGGCAAGATCTGGGTGGACCGGATCGGGGAGGGGCGCTCGTTCACCGGCCATCGCCTTGAGAGCGGCGATGCGGAGCGGATCCTGCGCCTGCTCGCCGACCACGTCGGCGAGGTGGTCACGCGGGACCGGCCGCGGGTCAGCGCCACGCTTCCGGAGACTGGGGAGCGGTTCCAGGGCGCCTTCATGCCCGTGGTCCCGAGCCCGGCCTTTGCGATCCGCAAGCGGCCGGAGGTCGTGTTTACCTTGGACGATTATGTCCGCGAGGGGGTGATGAGCCTGGCCCAGGCGGCGGCGATCCGGGCGGCCGCGGCGGCGCGGCAGAACCTGCTGATCGTCGGCGGCACCGGATCGGGGAAGACCACCCTGGCCAATGCGATCCTCGCCGAGCCGGCGTTCGCGGCGGATCGCGTGGTGCTGATCGAGGACACGGCCGAGCTGCAGTGCTCGGCCGCGGACAAGATCCAGATGCTGACCAAGCGCACCGATCCGCCGGTGACCATGACGGACCTGGTGCGCGACACCCTGCGGCTTCGCCCCGACCGCATCATCATCGGCGAGGTGCGGGACGGCTCGGCCCTGGACATGCTCAAGGCGTGGAACACCGGCCACCCGGGCGGGCTGGCGACCATCCACGCCAACAGCGCCGAGGAGGGGCTCACCCGGCTGGAGGATCTGATCGGCGAGGTGACCGAGCGGATCCCCTACCGGGCGATCACCCAGGCCATCCACGTGGTGATCTACATCGAACGCGCGCCGGCGGGCCGGCGGGTGCGCGACGTCAGCCGGGTGCTGGGACGCGAGGGCGAGGCCTACCGGCTCGAGGCGATCGTCCACTGAAGGCCGCGAGGGGAGGGGGCCTTCGGTCCCCTTCAGGTCAGGGTTTCTTCGCCGGCACCGGCTCGGTGTTCGGGGCGGAGCACTTGGCGAACTTCTTCGTGGTCTTGTCGCGGCACTTGGTGGCGGCCGCCGGCGGCGGGCACTTGATGAACTTGCCCTTGGCGTCGCGGCATTTTTGCGCGGCGTCGGCGCCGCCAGCGGCGAGCGCGATGACGAGGGCTGTTGCGAGGGCGAGGGTGAGTGCGGCCAAGCTAGCGCGAGGATGCGCGGATATGAAGCTGCGAGCGCCGCCGTGAACGGACTCGCCAGCGGCTCGTTGTTCTCGTTATGTTCTGAACCTCGCGAACCCCCCGCCAAGCCAAGCCGGGCGTTCGCCCGGTCCACGGACGCATGAGCACGATCTTCGGAGACTCGAAATCACCGCCGAAGGGCTGGACCGTCTTCAACGGCGTCCTGGCGCCCGACACCACGCTCGCTGGCTACTGGGCCCGCGGTCGCGAGGTGCGGGGGATCTGCCAGACGCGCGACTGTCGCCGCAGCTGCCACGTCGACCTCGAGCGCTATGTGGAGAAGGGACTGGGGCGCCTGGCGCTGAAAGACCTGCTGCCGCTCTACCGATGCCAGCGGCTCGGCGGCTGCGCGATGCAGTTCAAGGAGGACCATGGGGCGGTCCTGTCGATCGGGATGCTGCGCCGTCACCCTGGCGTGGCGGTCCGCTTCACCTGCGGCAGGTGCCGCAAGACGGTGATCGTCCCGACTGAGGCGGCGATCAGCAAGCTTGCGGCCGAGGGCGCCGGCGGGCCCGACACGCCTGTCACGGAACTCGGACGCTTCGCCAAGGCGCCCTGCGCCTGCGGGGCGACCAGCTGGACCGTGGAGATCCTCTGGCACGATCCCGAACGCGTGCCGGCCTGGCTGAAGCGCGCCCTCGACAAGGCGTGACCCTGGCCCGCGCGAACGCCCACGGTTATGGTTGCACCCATGTGCAACCACTACCGCTCTTCCGGGGCCTGGCGGACGCGCACGGGCGAGTTCAGCCAGCTCAAGATCCCGATCTTCGCCGAGGACCGGCCGCGGCCGAACGTCCAGGGGCCGGACATCTGGCCGGGCTACACGGGCGAGATCCTGACAATCGACGGCGATCGCCTGGTCGCGGAGGCTGCCACCTGGCTGTTCGTGCCGTTCTGGATGAAGAAGTCCTTCAAGGACTGGCGGAAGACGAACGGCGGCTGCAACAACGCCAAGGGCGAGACGGCGGACACCTCCGGGGTCTTCAAGCACGCGGCGAAATCCGGCCGCTGCCTGATCCCGGGCGAGGCCTTCTTCGAGTACGCCAAGGACCGTGGCGCGGACGGCAAGAAGCCGGAGTACCGCTTCACCCCGGTTGACGGTCGGCCGTTCTTCTTCGCGGGGCTGAAGGGCCGCGCCGAGCCGGAGGAGGGGCCGATGCTCACCTACACCATGGTGACTAAGCCGCCCGGTGCGGACGTCCAGTCGATCGGCCATCACCGGCAGCCCGTGATCCTGGCGGACCATGAGCTCGCCGCCTGGCTGGACCCGGCCAATCCCATCGCGAGCTTCCTCAAGCCCTCGCCGGCCGGCACGTTTCAGGTCGAGCTCGCGCGAGGCGTGCCCGCATGATGCTGCAGGATCGAGCCCCGACCGGCGAGCTCTGCGACTATGATCGGGAGCACGCCACCCTCTATCTGCGCCTGCTCGATGCAGAGGCCGCCGGCGCGGACTGGCGCGAGGTCGCCGAGGTCGCCATGCGCCTGGATGTCGGCCGCGACGTGGAACGGGCCCGGCTGGTCCACGCCACCCATCTCGCGCGGGCGCGCTGGCTGCGCGATGGCGGCTACAAGGCGCTGCTCTCGTCCTGAGACACCCTAAGCGGCTGTGCGCCGTGGCTGCCATATCCGCCATGGCGCACATGGAAAGAACCCTGAGGCGCCCGCCCTGGGGCGGGCGCCGGGCGGCGGCTCAGTCCGCCTCGCTGGGGCTGTCGGCCGGCCGGTCGAGGGTGCGGATCTCGTGGCC
>CBJNAS010000283.1:0-4744 GCA_966434565.1 uncultured Phenylobacterium sp. | reverse complement strand
CCCAGGACCACGCCGGGCACCAGGCGCACGCCCGGCTCCAGCCGGACGTCCGGCGCGACCAGCGCATCGCCGAAGACGCGGGGCCGGTGCAGTCGCTCGGCGGCGATGGCGTAGGCGCCCTGCGGCGTCGGCGTCACGAGCGCGACGCAGCCGTCCGGCAGGAACCCGGCGTCCTTGGCCGTGACGAAGCAGGCGGCGGCCTTCAGCTCCGCCAAGCCCTCCGCCCGCCGGCGGTCGGTGGGGAAGGTGACCGTCTCCGGTCCAGCCTGGCCGAGGACCGCCACCGCACGGATCAGGCGTTCTCCCGCCGCCGAGTCGGCGAGCGTCGCCCCGGCGAGTCCGGCCAGTTCGCCCAGGGGCGCCGGACCAAGCTCTTCGAAGAATCGCGGATCAAGCATGAGGCGCGCCCGGCGATCCGCGGTCCCTAGAGCAGGATGCGATCAGGCTGATCGCATCCTGCTCTAAAGCCAAAAACCTCGGCGCGTTCTAAGCGCAAAACCGGCCTCCAATTTTGCGCGACGCGCTCGGGCTCACTTGCGCGTCGACGGCTTCACGGCCGGGCGTTGAGCCGGCACTTCGGCCACCGGCGGCGCCTGTCCCTGATCGAGATGCACGCGGTCGAAGGCGAACTCGGTGAGCTTGCCGTTGAGCGCGGTCACGACGGCCTGGGTGATGTCCATCGCCGGATTGACGGCGATCACCGCGTTGCCGTTAAGCAGGACCGAGCAGTGCTGCGCCTGGGTCGCCGAGGCGATCAACGGCCGCATCTCATTGAGCACGCGGCCTTGCGCCTGCTGCAGGGTGGCCTGCAACTCGCGCTCGCGCACCGCGGCCTTGCGCTGCAGGGAGTTATAACGGACCTGCAGGGCCGAGGCCCGCTGCTCGAGGGTGTTCTGGTCGAGGGTGGCGCGCTGGGAGTCCAGCGCCTTTGCCTCGGTGTCGATGGCCGACTGCTCGCCGCCCAGCTCGGCGTTGACCTGGGCCTGGATCTGCTGCAGCCGCCCGTCGACGTACTTGCCCACCGTCGAGGAGCCCATGGCTCCGTCGATCGACAGCACGCAAACGCCGGCGATCGGCGGGCCGTAGCTGATGCTCGCGCCGGCCGGCGGGTCGGCCGCCGCTTGGGCGAAGGCGGAGGCGCCGAAGGCGAGCGCGGCGGCCCCTGCGCAGGTGGCAAGGGCGAAGGTCTTGATCTTCATAGATTTTAGAACCTGGTTCCTGTGGAGAAGCGGAAGAGTTCCGTTCTGTCGTAGTCCTGTTTCTTGATGATCTCGCTGACGTCGAAGCGGATCGGCCCCATCGGCGAGCGCCAGAAGATACTCACGCCCGCCGACGCGCGCAGCGCCATGTCGTCGCGGATGGTGATCGTGCCCTTGCTCGTGTCCGCCGGATCGATCGGCTTGCCGTTGGCGGCCTTGTCGACCGCATCGAGGCCGCCCAGCGTGCCGAAGTCGCTGAACAGCGCCGCCTTGATTCCATACTGTTCGGGCAGGAAGGTCGGCACGGTCAGTTCGATCGTGCCGATCGCGTACATCTTGCCGCCCAGCGCGTCGGTGCGTCCCAGCGTGGTGTCACGCGGTCCGATGCCGGCGATCTGGAAGCCGCGGAAGCTGTCGCCGCCCTTGAAGAAGCGGTCGTTGATCCGGACGTGGTCGCCGCCCCAGCCGTTGACGTAGCCCGCCTGGCCGGTGGCGCTGAAGACGAGCGACTTGGTGAAGCCGTGGTACCAGCCGCCCTCGCCTTCGGTGCGGATGTACTTCACGTCGCCGCCGATGCCGGCGAAGTCCTGATTGAACTTGAAATAGAAGCCGCGCGTCGGTGCGACCGGATCGTTGCGATGGTCGAGCCGGTAGCCGTAGCCGATCGACGAGGTGAGGAAGGCTCCGCGCTCGGAGCAGAGCGCCGTCGAGATCAGGAGGTTGCTCGGATTGCAGAGGTCGTTGCCGATCGTCACGTCGTCGTCACGCAGCGTGTAGATCAGCGAACCCCGCGAATTGAGGCTCAGCGGGAAGTCCAACCGCAGGTTTCCACCGACCGAGGAGGTCTTGTAGGCGGAATATTGGGTCAGGTCATACCGGTAGTAGTAGACGTCGATGCCGGCGGCCAGGTCGCGGCCCAGGAACCGTGGCTCGGTGAACCCCAGGTCGAGCTGCTGGCGGATCGAGCCCAGCGACAGCCGCGCCCGGACGTCCTGGCCGCGGCCGCGGAAGTTGCGCTGGGTCACGCCGAGGTCGACCACCAGCTGGTCCACCGAGGAGTAGCCGGCGCTGAACGAGAATTCGCCGGTCGGCTGTTCGGTGACCTTGACCTGCAGGTTGGTGCGGTCCGGCGCCGTGCCGGGTGTCTCGGTGATGTCGACGTCCTTGAAGAAGCCGAGCGCCTTGACCTGGTTCTTGGAGCGGTCGACCAGTGCGCGATTGTACGGGTCGCCTTCGACGATGTTCATCTCGCGGCGGATCACGTAGTCCAGCGTCTGGGTGTTGCCGACGATGTCGATCTTGTCGACGTAGACCCGCGGCCCTTCCTTGACGTCGAACGTGACGTCGATCGTCCCCTTCTCGCGGTTGGGCGTATAGCGCGGACGCACGTCGACGAAGGCGAAGCCGGCGGCGCCCGCGGCGAAGGTGAGCGCATCGGTCGCCTGCTCGATCTTCTGGTCCTGGTAGACGTCGCCGGAGCGGAACGGCACCAGGGCGCGCAGCACGTCGGGATTGAGCTTCTTCAGCTCGGTCTGGACGTCGATCTTGCCGAACTTGAACTCCCGCCCTTCTTCCACCGTGTAGCTGACCACGAAGCCGTTCTTGTCGGGCGCGAACTCGGCGATGCCGGAGAGCACGTGGAAGTCGTAGTAGCCGCGGTTGCGGTAGTACTTCCGCAGCTGCTCCTTGTCGTACTCGATCCGATCCGGGTCGTAGTTGTTGTTGCTGGAGAAGAACTTGTACCAGCGCGACTGCTCGGTCACGACGACCCCGCGCAGGTCGTTGTCCGAGAAGGCCTTGTTGCCCAGGAAGTTGACCCGCAGGATGCCGCTCTTGGGCCCTTCGTCGATTTTGAAGATCAGGTCGACGCGCTTCTGCGGCAGTTGGACGATCTGCGGCGTCACATTGGCGGAGATGCGGCCGGAGCGCCGGTAGAGCTCGATGATCCGGGCGACGTCGGTCTGCACCTTGGCGCGGGTGAAGATGCCGCGCGGACGCACGCTCACCTCGTCCTTGAGCTTGTCTTCCTTGAGGCTCTTGTTCCCCTCGAACAGGACACGGTTGATGATCGGGTTCTCGACCACGGTGACCACCAGGGTCCCGTCGTTCTGCAGCTCGATCTTCACGTCCGAGAAGAGGTCGGTGCGGAACAGCGCCTTCAGGCCCAGGTCGATCTTGGCGGGATCCACCGTCTCGCCCACCTGGATCGGCAGGTAGGAGACGACCGTGGCCGGCTCGACGCGCTCGTTGCCGCGCACCTCGATCCTGCGCACGACGCCCGGGTTGGCGGGGGGGGCCGGGTTGGCGGGCGGCGCGGCCGTGACGGCGGCTGCGTCCGGAGCCGGCGGCTGGGGTGCGGCGGGCTCCTGGGCCAGCGCCAGCCCCGGGCCTGCCAAGGCGGTCGTGCCCAGGAGCAGCCCAAGGCCGGAGGATAGCGCAGCGCGGGAGGCGCGGTGTCTGTGCATCGAATCAGCCGTTTTGGAAAAGCGGGTCGCTACGAGAATAGCGCGCCGAAAAGTTTCAACACATGCAGGCGCTGCAGATCATTCCAGGTCGCGAACAACATCAATCCGAGCACCAGTGCAAGCCCCACCCTGAAACCTGCCGCCTGAACCTTGGCGGTAAGAGGGCGCCGGGCGACCGCTTCGAAGGCGTAGAACAACAGATGCCCGCCGTCGAGCACCGGCACGGGCAACAGGTTGAGGAAGCCGATCCCGACGGAGATGTTGGCCGCCATCTCCAGCGCCGCCAGCGCAAGGTTGGCCACCAGGGTGGGCAGGTTGGGCGAGGCCTCGGCCGTCTTCTTGGCGATGTCGCCGGAGAGCTGGGCCATGCCGAGCGGTCCCGACAGCTGCTCGGCGGTCTCGCGGCCCATGATCAGCCGGCCGAGGTATTCGACCGTGGTCGTCACCCGCTCCCAGGAGCGGTCGACGCCGGCGCCGATCGCCTCCAGCGGACCGAAGCGGCGGATGTGGATGTCGCTGGCGCGCGCCTCCTGCGCCAGGCCCAGCAGGCCGAGGTGCTGGACATGGCCGAACTGGTCCTGGATCGCGCCGCGCACGGGCGTGGCGGTCAGCGACACCGCATGACCGCCGCGGCGCACGACGAAATGCATTGGCACGCCGGTGCGCAGCGCCACCAGCATCCGCAGGTCGCCGAAGCTGTCGATCGCCTTGCCGTCGACGCGCTCGACCACGTCGCCGGGCTTGAAGCCCGCGGCGGCCGCGGGGCTGCCGGCCTTCACCTCGTCGACCCGCGCGGGCGAGAGCGGCTCGCCAAACGCCCAGAGCAGGCTGGCGAAGATGGCCACGGCGAGCAGGAAGTTGGCGAACGGTCCGGCCGCCACGATGATCGCGCGCTGCCAGAGCGGCTTGAAGTGGAAGTAGCGGCCGAGCGCGTCGGCGCCTTCCCGCGCCACGATCTCGCGGCGCAGCGCCTCCAGATGCTCGTCGTCCGGCACGCTGGCGGCGTTCTCGTCGCCTGCGAACTTCACATAGCCGCCCAGCGGCAGCCAGCCGATGCGCCACTCCACCCCGGCGCGGTCG
>CBJNAS010000282.1:0-4749 GCA_966434565.1 uncultured Phenylobacterium sp. | reverse complement strand
CGGCGATCTCGGCGACCGAGGTGTTCACCTGCAGGCCGGAATGCTGCACCTGGCCCACCAGCCCGGTGATCTCGTCGGCCATCTTGTTGAAGCCGTCCGCCAGCTCCACGAACTCGCCTGCGGTCCAGCGCTGCAGCTTCGCCCGCCGGCTGAGGTCGCCCGCCCGCATCTGGTCCATGACCGACAGCAGATCCGTCAGCGGGACGGCGACGGTGCGTCCCAGCAGGAGGCCGCAGCCGATCGCGACGCCGACCACCACAGCCAGGGTCAGAAGGGCCTCCCGTTTGGTGTTGTGCACGGAGGCGATGGCCTGGCCGGCGGCTTCCCGGGCATGGTCCTCGTTCCACTTGGCGACGACGTCGACGGCGTCCTGGGCGCGCCGGTAGCTGGCCTCGAACTGCGGCCCGCTGCGCGCGGATTCGCCCAGATAGGTGGCGACGGCCGTCTTGGCGGCGGCCAGATTCTGCCGATCCTCGGCCGTGAACACCGTCGCCTCGTTGGCGGCCAGCAGGCGCTGGATCTCCTCGCTGGTGGCGCGTCGGGCGTCGTCGAGGTCGGAACGTCCGGCGCCGGCCTCGGCGAGCGCATAGTTGCGGGCCAGCTCGCCGCTGAGCTGAATGCCGAGCTGGAGGCCCGGCAGGCCGTCCTGCAGGACGTCGACGGTGACGTGGCGCTCGATCCGGTCGAGCCGGACAAACGCCAGGGCGCCCATGAGGGCCACCAGGCTGATGACGAGCGCGAAGCTCGCCTGGATTCTTTGGCGGATGTTGAGTGTCATGCTCTGGGTTCCGGGCTGGCGCCAAGCGGCGGGGCCTCGACGGCGATCAGCACCGGGCGTTGGGACATGCGGCCCACCTGCAGGATCGCGAAGGCGTCCCGACGTCACGCGCCGCCGGCCAGCCTCGCCTAACATCGTCATGCGACTTCGACAGCCTGACGAAAAATCGCGCCCAGGTTGCGGTCAAGTCAAGCTGAATTTAATGGAGGATAGTCGACGCGGCGCTCAACTCGCCTCAAGATAGTGGCTCGCGCCGATGGGCGCGGCGCTCAGGCGCGCTCAGCTCGAAGCGGAACCTTGTTGGATGACAATGTTTTGCAGCCTGGATATCGAGGCGGGCGCGCCGGTCGCCGGGCCCCTGGGCGCCAGGTCGCGCGTCGGTCGGACGCCCTGGGCCTATTCCGGGGGGGCTGTGGGGCGGGACGAGCGGCTCGACTTCATCCGCGGCTTCGCCGCGATCGGCTTCATCACCGCCCACTTCGAGGCCTTCAGCTGTTTCCATTTCATCTTCTGGGAGCGCCTCGGCATCTTCTCCAGCGCGGAGCTGTTCGTGATGGTCTCGGGCCTGCTGCTCGGGATCGTGAACCGCGACGTCATCAATCGCACAGGCTCGATCGGCCCCTCCGCCCAGCGGCTCTGCCGGCGGGCCTTCGAGCTCTACCGGGCCTATGTCGTCCTGATCGCGCTAGTCGGGCTCGTGGCCGCCGCCCGGGTTATCCGCACCACAGCGATCACGACCTTCACCGACCGCTGGGCGGAGACGACCTATGGCCTGTATCCGCCGGACTCGGCCCCGCTGGGGCACGAGCTCATGGGCGTCCTGCTGCTGCGCAGCACGCCGCACCAGGTTCAGATCCTGGGTCTTTATTCGCTGCTGATGTTGGCGGCGCCCTGTGGTCTGTGGCTCCTGAGGCGCGGACTATGGGCCGTGCTTCTCGCCGCCAGCTTCGGCCTGTGGTTCGCCAATCAGTTCTGGCGTATCCGCTTGACGGGCGCGCAATTCGAATTCGCCTTCCCCTCGCTCAGCTGGCAGATCTACTTCTTCGGCGGCCTGGTGGTCGGCTACCACGCCAGATACGAAATCGCCGCCTGGGTCGCCCGCGACCACAGGCGCATCTGGATTGTGGCCGCGCCGGCGGTCCTGGTCGCGCTTTCAGCCTTTGTCCTGGCGCAATGCACCGACAATCCGTCGTTTCCGGCGGGGTCGCGCCTCGACCTCGTCTCGCCGGGGACGTTTCGCAGCTGGTACGACGCGGCCTTCGAGAAGAACAGCGTCGGCGCCGGGCGGATCGTCTCGGCGACGGGGTTCCTGATCAGCTTCTATCTGCTGTTGAGCCAGGTCTGGCGCCCGGCGCGCCGCCTGTTCGGCTGGCTTTTCCTGCCCCTGGGCCGCAACAGTCTCTACGTCTTCCTGACGCACTTGGCCTTCGTCGCCGCGGCGGATCAGATCCCCGGCATCTTCAACGGGATACCGCGGTTCAGCTGGTCGACCATCTGGTTCAACACCGCCTTGCTGGCCAGCCTGATTTTCGGGGTCTGGCTGCTGGTCCGCCACCGCGTGCTCTACAGATGGATCCCGCGATGACCCCGTCGGCCGGCTGGTCCCCCCGGCGCGAGCCGCTCAGCGTGCTGGTCGTCGACGACGACCCGTTTCTGCGTGAGCTGTTCTCCCTGCTGCTCAAGGAGATCGGCTGCGAGGTCAGCGTCGCGGTCAGCGGCGAGAGCGCGCTCGCCTGGCTCGAGACAAACGCGGTGGACGTCATCATCACCGACCGGCAGATGCCGGGCATGGACGGGGCCGACCTGGCGGCGCAGATCCGGCGAAAGCCGGGCCAGAACTACACCTACCTGATCATGATGACGGCCGGCCCGGGCGACGAGGCGATGCGCAGCGCCATCGCCGCCGGCGTCGACGCCTTCCTGCGCAAGCCGTTCGAGCGGCTCGAGCTGCGCCTCTGCGTCCAGACCGCCGAGCGCATCCTGCACCTGGAGCGGCGGCTGAAGCGGCGCGAGGGGCGCCTCACGGCCGTCAACCGCCAGGTCCGGGCGCTGCTGCGCCAGGTGCGGGGAGACATGGCCGCCGCCGCGCGGCTGCAGCAGGCGGTGCTGCCGCCGCGAGGCCGCTCTCTCGGGGGCTTCGCCTACGACTGGCTGTTCCATCCCGCGGGCGAGATCGGCGGCGACCTGTTCGGCGTGACGCCGCACGGACCGGACAAGGCGCTGTTCTATCATCTCGACGTGACCGGCCACGGCGTCGCCGCGGCGCTCCGCTCCTTCGGCCTGCACTCGGATCTCACGCGGCCGGAGCTCGCGGCCGAGGCGTCTAGCCCTGCGCACATTCTCCGGGGTTTGAACCGCCAGCTCTTCTCCGAGGTCGGCGGCGACGCCAGCGCGACCATGGTCTGCGGCATCATTGACTTCACCACCGGGGACTGCGCGATCGCCCGCGCCGGCCACCCCTGGCCGGTGTGGCGTGCCCGGAACCCCGGGTCGGCGCAGTTCCTCAAGGAAGGCGGCCCCCCGCTCGGTTACTTCGCCGAGGCGGAGTTTCCCGTCGCGCGGCTGAAATTCGAGATCGGCGACCGGCTGCTGATCTATTCGGACGGGTTCGCCGAGGCCGCCGCCCAGGATGATCCGGGGTTCGACGAAGCGGCTTTGCTCGGGCTTGTCGACGAAGGCGACGGCAGGTCGCTCGACCGGCTGGTGCTCGCCGCGGAAGACAAGGTCCGCCGCGCCATGCGCCGCAGCCTGGCGGCCGACGATATTTCCTTGCTCGTTCTAGAACGCACCAGCCGTGCAGGAGACGTGACGTGAACATCCTAAGCGTGGACCGATCCGAGGCCTTTCAGACCGTGCGGCTCAATACGCCGCGGCTCGACGCGGCGCGAACGCCGGCCTTCCGCCAGGCGAGCGGCGCCCTGACGGACGGGCCCGGGCGGCTGCTGCTGGACCTCTCCGACGTCGAGTTCATCGACTCGACCGGCCTGGGTGGGGTGGTGTCGCTGCTGAAGTCGCTCGGCCCGTCGGGCGAGATCTGGGTGGTCGGCGCCCGCCCGCCGGTGCGCCGGCTGTTCGAGCTCACGCGCCTGGACCGGGTGTTCCAGCTGTTCGCGACCCTGGAAGACGCCCAGGCGGCCGCCGCCACGTGAGCCTCGCCCGGATCAGGATCGAAGCCAGCCTCGAGCGGGTGGAGGAGCTGGGCCGCGCCGCGCGCGCAGCCGGGCTCGACAGTGGGCTCGACGAGGCCGCCGCGACGATGTTCGAGCTGGCCGTGGTGGAAGCGGCGAACAACATTGTCATCCACGGCTATGCCGGCGGTCCCGGCGCGATCGAGCTGGAGCTGCGGCGGGACGCCGGCGGCCTGGTCGGGGTTCTGCGCGACCAGGGCCGGCCGGCCCCGGCCGAGGCCTTCGCCGCGGCGGAGCTTCCCGACGATCTCCTGGCGGAGCACGGGCGCGGCCTGCGGCTGATCCTGGATTGCGTCTCGGAGCTCGCCTATGCGAGCGACGCGGCCGGCAACGAGCTGCGGCTGACGGTGCGCCTCGAGGCGACATGAACGCCCCCTCCGTCTCCCCCGCTCCCGCGGTGGAGGATCTGGAACAAGAAGATGCTCCACCGCAACAGCGGGAAGCTGTCGGCGAAGCCGGCTAGGGGGCGTTCCAGCTACTGCCGCGCTGGTGCGAACAGCCGGCCCTGGGCCTTGTAGAGCAGGGCTTCGAGGATGATGCCGTTGTTGTTGGCGCTGAAGGCCTTGATCGCGCCGCCCGACTCCAGGATGCCCTCGCACCATCCTTTCGCCGGATCGTAGGCCTGGCGGACGTAGGCGAACAGCTGGTCGGTGTAGGGGGTGTTCCACAGCGCCCAGAGCCCGAACGCGCCCTTCAGGGCGACGGCGGAGAACTGCGGCACGCGGCGGCCGCTGTCCATGATGGTCTGCCAGGGCTGGCCGTCGGTGAAGATGGTGTCGTAGA
>CBJNAS010000281.1:0-4795 GCA_966434565.1 uncultured Phenylobacterium sp. | reverse complement strand
CGCCCGGCGCGCCGCCGGCGGTCTCCCAGCCGCCGTCCGCCGGGGGCGGCCCGCCGCTCTCCGGCGAGGCCGGCGCCCTGCCCCGCCCCGAAGCCACGCCCGAGGGCCAGCCGAAACCGCCCGCCGACCCCTCCGCCGGCGGCGCCGGACCAAGGTGGCTGGTCGAGCCGGACGCGCCACTGCGGACCGCCGGCGGGAAGTAGTTCCTCTGCCGGACGGATCGCCCTAGAAGCCTCCGCGGCATGGATCTGCAAGACAGCACGGTGCTGGTGACGGGAAGCTCGGGGTTCGTGGGCTCGGCGGTCGCGCGCGCGCTCGCCCGGCGCGGCGCCCGGCTGCGCCTGCTGGTCCGCCAGCAGAGTTCGCGCGCCAATCTCGAAGGTCTGGACGCCGAGATCGCCGTGGGCGACATGCGCGACGCAACCGCCATGGCCCGCGCGCTGCAGGGCTGCCGCTACCTGTTCCACGTCGCGGCCGACTACCGCATCTGGGCGCCAGATCCCGAGGAGATCGTCCGCAACAATCTGGCGGGCGTGGAGGCGGTGATGGCGGGCGCGCTGGGCGCAGGCGTCGAGCGGATCGTCTACACCTCCAGCGTCGCGACCCTGCGCATCCCTGCTGGCGCTCCCGGGGACGAAACGGGCCCGCTCACGGAACACGAGGCGATCGGGGCCTACAAGCGCAGCAAGGTGGTCGCCGAGCGGCGGGTCGAGCGCTACGTGGCCGAGGCCGGCCTGCCGGCGGTGATCGTCAATCCCTCAACGCCCATGGGGCCGCGCGACGTCAAGCCCACGCCCACCGGGCGCCTCGCCGTGGAGGCCGCCCGCGGGCGGATGCCGGCCTATGTCGACACCGGCCTGAACCTCGTCCACGTCGACGACGTCGCCCAGGGCCACCTGCTGGCGCTGGAGAAGGGCCGCATCGGCGAGAGATATGTCCTCGGGGGCCAGGACGCCTCGCTCAGCGAGATGCTGCAGGTGATCGCCCGCCTCACCGGGCGGCCCGCGCCGCGCTTGAGACTGCCGATCGCTCCGCTTTATCCTCTGGCGGAGATCGCGGAGCTGATGGGACGGATCACCGGCAAGGAGCCGTTCCTGACGCGGGATTCGCTCAAGATGGCGCGCCACCACATGTACTTCAGCTCCGCCAAGGCCGAGCGCGAACTGGGCTACTCCGCCCGGCCCTACGCCGAAGCGCTGGCCGACGCCGTGACGTGGTTCGAGGGGCACGGGTACCTGCGATGAGCGTCCTGGCGATGATCGGCCTCGTCTCGCTGGCGATCTGGGTCTATCTGCTGACGGCCCGGGGTGGCTTCTGGCTGGCGCGCGAGACCGACACCGGCCGCTTGCCCGAGCCCGCCGCCTGGCCCGCGGTCACCGCCGTCGTGCCGGCGCGCGACGAGGCCGACGTCATCGCCCGCTCGGTGGGCGGGCTGCTCGCCCAGGACTATCCCGGTCCCTTCCGCGTGATCCTAGTCGACGACGAGAGCGCCGACGGCACTGCCGCGGCGGCCCGGGCGGAAGCGGCGCGCCTGGGCGCGGCGGAGCGGCTGGAGGTGATCGGCGGCGCGCCGCTGCCGGCCGGCTGGACCGGCAAACTCTGGGCCATGTCCCAGGGCGTGGCCCGGGCCGAGGCGCATGCGCCCGAGTACCTGCTGCTCACCGACGCCGACATCGCGCATGCGCCCGACAACCTGCGCAGCCTCGTCGCCCGGGCCGAGGCGCAGGGGCTCGTGCTCACCTCGCTGATGGCCGAGTTGCACTGCGAGACCTGGCCCGAGCGGCTGCTGATCCCGGCCTTCGTGCTGTTCTTCCAGATGCTCTATCCGTTCCGCTGGGTGAACGACGGCCGCCGCAAGCTGGGCGCGGCCGCCGGCGGCTGCATGCTGGCCCGCCGCGAGGCCCTGGCCCGCGCCGGCGGGGTCGCCGCGATCCGCGCCGCCATCATCGACGACTGCGCCATGGGCGCGGTGATGAAGCGGCAGGGGCCGATCTGGCTGGGCCTCACCCACCGCGCCCGCAGCATCCGGCCCTATGTCACCGTGGCCGAGACCGGGCGGATGATCTCGCGCTCGGCCTACGCCCAGCTGGACTATTCGCCCCTGATCCTCGCCGGGACGCTGCTGGGGCTGGCGCTGATGTTCCTGGTCCCGCCGACGCTGGCGTTCCTCGGGCGCGGTCCAGCGCAGCTCGCCGGCCTGGCCGCCTGGGCCGCCATGACGCTTGCGTTCCAGCCGATGCTGCGGTTCTACCGTCGCTCGCCGCTCTGGGGGCTGGCCATGCCGCTGATCGGGACCCTCTACGGCGCCTTCACGCTCGATTCGGCGATCCAGGTCTGGCGCGGCCGCGGCGGCATGTGGAAGGGCCGGGCCCAGGCGATGGCGGGGGTGGGGTGAGGATGTTCGAACGCCCCCTCCGTCTCGGCGCTATGCGCCGATCCACCTCCCCCGCTGCGCGGTGGAGGATCTGGACAAAGATGCTCCCCTGCGAAGCGGAGGAGCTGTCGGCGAGGCCGACTGAGGGGGCGTTTCGATGACCGCCGCTGAGGACTTCCGCTCCGGCAAGGGGGAGGGCGACGAAAACTTCCCCGTCGGCTCGCTCCTGATCGAGGCCCGCCATCGGCCGGCGATCTTCGCCTTCTATCGCTTCGCGCGGACCGCGGACGACGTGGCCGACCATGCCGAGCTCGCCGCCGCCGAAAAGCTCGCGCTGCTCGAGCGGATGCGCGCCACGCTCGCCGGCGAGAGCGACGCCGATGCGCCCGCGCTGGCGCTCCGCCAGGTGCTGGAGGCGCGAAGGCTCACCGCTCAGCACGGCCTCGACCTGCTGGAGGCCTTCCGTCGCGATGTCACCACGCTGCGTTATGAGAATTGGGACGAGCTGATGGACTACTGCCGCTATTCGGCGGCGCCGGTCGGGCGCATGGTGCTCGACATCCACGGCGAGTCCGCGGCGACCTGGCCGGCCAACGACGCCCTCTGCTCGGCGCTGCAGGTGATCAACCACCTGCAGGACTGCGCCAAGGACCGCCGGGCGCTCGACCGCGTCTACATCCCCGCCCAGGATCTCGCCGCCGCCGGCGCCGTCCTGCACGACCTCGATCAGTCCGCGGCCTCGCCGGCGCTGCGGGCGACCCTCCGCGGCCTGGCCGAACAGACGTTGGAGCTGCTCGCCCAGTCGCGGCCGTTCGCCTCGCAGATCGCCAACGGGCGCCTGAGACTGGAAGTGGCCTTCATCCAGCGGGTGGCCGAGGACCTGGCCCAGCGCCTGACCGCGCGCGATCCGCTGAGCGAGCGGGTGCATCACAACAAGCTGGAGCTCGCGGGGCTGGCGGGATCGACCCTGTTACGGCTATGGCGCGAGCCGCGCAGCGTCCCGCCCGGCGGCGCCGCAACGGCCAGGAGCCCCACATGACGCTCGAAGCGACCGCGCCTGCGGCGGCCGAACAGGTCGCCTCGAAGAGCTCCTTCTATGCCGGCATGCGCATCCTGCCACAGGCGGAGCGCGAGGCGATGTACGCGGTCTATGGCTTCTGCCGCATCGTCGACGACATCGCCGACGACCAGACCCTGCCGCTCGGCGAGCAGCGCGCCCGGCTGGAGGCCTGGCGGCGCGACCTCGACGCCCTCTATGCCGGCGGCGACCCCGGCCAGGCGGCGTTCCTGGCCGAGGCGGTGCGCCGCTACCGGCTGGACAAGACGGATTTCCTGGCGGTGGTCGACGGCATGCAGATGGACCTGGAGGGGATCCGCGCGCCGTCGCTGGAGACGCTCTATCTCTACTGCGACCGGGTGGCGGTAGCGGTGGGCCGGCTCTCGGTGAGAATTTTCGGGATGCGGGCCAAGGAGGGCGCCGATCTCGCCCACCATCTCGGCCGGGCCCTGCAGATCACCAACGTCCTGCGCGACCTCGACGAGGACGCCGAGCTTGGCCGGCTCTACCTGCCCGCGGAATATCTGCGCGAGGCGGGGATCGCCACCAAGATCCCGGAGCGGGCTATCCTCGCCCCAGGCGTCGGCAAGGTCTGCGAGCGGCTGGCCGCGACCGCCGAAGAGCATTTCCGCCAGGCCCGCCGGATCATGGCCGCCCGGCCGCCCGGCCGGCTGGTCGCGCCCCGTCTGATGGGCGCGGCCTATGGCGGGATCCTGAAGGCGCTGAAGGCCCGCGGCTGGGCTCCGCCCCGGCGGCGGGTGAGGGTCTCGAAGGCCCGCATCCTGGGCCTGCTGGTGGGCCAGATGCTGTTCGGTTGGATCGGATGAGGGTCCATGTCGTCGGCGCCGGGCTCGCCGGGCTCGGCGCGGCGACGGCGCTGGCCGAGGCGGGCGCGACGGTGGAGGTCTCCGAGGCGGCCGCCCAGGCCGGCGGCCGCTGCCGCTCCTACTTCGATCCGCAGATCGGCCTCACCATCGACAACGGCAACCATCTGGTGCTGTCCGGCAATCCGGCCGTCGTCGAATACCTGGGGCGCATCGGCGCGGGCGACCGCCTGGTCGGCCCGCAGGAGGCGGAATTCGTCTTCGTCGACCTGGCGGACGGCGCGCGCTGGACGCTGCGGCCGAACCGCGGCCCCCTGCCCTGGTGGATCTTCCGCGGCGACCGCGCCGTGCCAGGCGCCCGGCTCGCGGACTATCTGGCGATGGCCCCGCTCGCCACCGCGCCGGCCGGCCGGCGAGTGGACGAGGTGATCCGCTGTGCCGGTCCCGTCTGGGACAAACTGATGCAGCCCTTCCTGCTGGCGGCCCTCAACCTGGCGCCGGAGCGCGGCGCGGCCGAGCTCGCCCGCGCCCTGGTGCGCG
>CBJNAS010000280.1:0-4876 GCA_966434565.1 uncultured Phenylobacterium sp. | reverse complement strand
GCCCGCTGCCTTCCCGCAGCGGCGTGCAGTAGCTGATCGGCAGGGTGGGCGGCTTCGCCTGGCGGAAGCAGACCTTGTCGTCGTGCAGGCTCCAATGGCCGGCGAGCGGAACCCCGCGGCGGGACAGGCCGTCCCAGCTGCCGTCCGGATGCAGCCAGATCTTCTGCGAGCTTCCGTAGGAAGAGGGGGAGACCACGGTGTGGCAGAGGGCGGGGGCGACGTTCGAAAGGTCCGCCGCCGGGGCGTGCAGGCTGGCGAAACAGGCGTAGGCGCCCGCCGCGGCGCGCGCCGCAACTCGCAGGGCTTTGAGCCGGCCCGGCCGGCGGAGACTGAAGGTCTGCATAACCGCCATCAACGCATCAACCTCGCGATCGGCGCCCGTCATGGCGGGCCTCTTTCCACCCTTGGGCCTTGCAGATGAACCGACGCTGACCGGAGCCAGGAGCAAGCCGCCGATGGACGACGCCCTTTCACCCGAAGCCGAGCGCGCGGGCATGCTGGGCGCCCTGCATGCGATCATTGTCGGCCTGCTGTCCACCCTCAAGCGAAAAGGCGTCCTGACCCCGGACCAGATCGAGCGGCTTTTTGAAGCGGAGCCCATCGCCTTCGAGCGGGGCGAGCCCGACGAGACCCGCCGGGCGGCCCGCCTCACCCTGGAGATCCTGGCCCGCAGCCTGCGGAGCTGAGCCATCTTTGCCTCAGCCGTGGTCGTGGCCGCGACCGTGCGGGTCGCCGCCGCCTGGACGGCCGCCCTGCTTGCCGCCGCCTTGTTCGCCCCCGCCGCCTCGGCCGCCGCCGTGCCGTCCGCCGCCGCCTTCGCCAGGATGGCCCTGCGGCGGTCCAGGCGGGGCCGGCGCCCGCCAGGCCGCGGCCTGTCCGTGCTGCTCGGCGCTCGCGGCGGAAGCGGGCGGGCCGCCGCCCCCGCGCTCGTGGCCGCCGCCGCCCAGGCCACCACGGCCGTGTCCGCGGCCCCCGTCCTGCGCCACGCGCGGCGGCTCCGGCCGCTCGGCGCGCGCCATGCGGGCCTCGTGGTGCGGCTGGGCCTGCGGCGGGTTCCAGCGCGGCGCCTCGTGGCGCGTCTCGCGCCAGGGCTCCGGCCCATGGGCGTAGGCCGGACGCGGCGGTTCCGCGCGCGCAAAGGCCTGGGGCGGCGGGGCGCGCCGGCCGTGCTCGGCTTGGACGTCCTGGCGGGCCGGCGGCGTCGAGTTGCGCTCCGGCGGCCGCCATGCCTGACCACGCATTGCTTCGGGCGGCGGCGGGGCCGTCGCCACCTGCCGGTCATGGTCCTTGAACCAGCCCAGGTGGCGGCCATGGTCGTGGCGCAGCTCCGGCGGCAGCATGGTGGGGGCGTCGCGCCAGGCCGGCCGGGCGCTGGCCGCCTGGAACCAGCGGCTCTGGGTCTGGATCAGGGTCGGCGCGCGCTCGCGCCAGACCTGCTCGTCCACCTGGTAGCGCGGGCTGCGCCGCCAGGTCGTGTCGAGGTCGTAGCCGCGGCGCCAGTAGTCCCGCGCCCGGTATTCCACCGGCGCATACTGGTCGGCGCCGAGCAGCGCGCCGGTGGCGGCGAACAGGGCGATCAGGGCGCCGCTGTCGCTGTAGGCGTAGCCGTAGTCCGGATCCTGGACAAAGTAGGGATAGGCTTCGCCCGGCTCGTAATAGTAGTAGCGCCAGCCGTCGGCGATCGGCTCGGCGAACATCTGGCCGTCGTCCGCGGCGTCCCAGACCCAGGGCTGCTCGTCGCCATAGGCGAAGGCGTAGGTCGGCGGGCGGCTGTAGACCGCCCGGCTGACCGCATAGGCGCGCTTGGGATAGGCATAGGCCTGGGCCGGAGGCGGGGCGTAGCCGTAGGCCGCGGGCGCGACCGCCGCGGGGTCCAGCGGGCCAGGCTGCGGCAGGCCGGCGTCGGCCTGGGGCGGCGGGCGATGGTCGGGCTTGCAGCCGCCCAGCACGAGCGCCAGCGCGGCGGTGGCCGCCAGGCTGGCGGCGGGACGGTGGGATCGGGCGGTCATCCTCTCTCTTCCAGCAGCGCGCCGGGCCGGCGCAGACGTACGGCCGCAGCGTCCGTCCCCGCGCCACGGCTCCCCATGGCAACGCAAGCGGAGCCCTGGGGTTGCGCCGCGCCGGCGGCCACCGTCGCGCTTGCGGTCCGCAGGGCCGAAGGCGCAAAGGTTCAGGCATGAGCGATCCGCGAAGCGCAGGCGCCCTTTGACCGGACACCGGCCGAACCGTCGCCTGGTCCTGAGGCGGCTCGCCGTGCTGGCCGCGGGCGCGGCCGGCTACTTCTTCATCCGCCATGAGCTCGTCTGGCCGACGCCCAAGGTGACCTTCGCCGGGCCGGGGCGCAGCGGCTGGATGGAGCTGCCGCTGCCGGGCGGCCTGATCCAGCTGCCGGCGCGGGTCGGCGGCCTGGTCGTGCCGGCGGTGGTGGATTCCGGCGCCCAGTATTCGGCGATCGACGCCGACCTCGCCGCGCGGCTGAGCCTGCCGGCGGCGACGCCCATCCCCATGGTCGCCTTCGGGGTGAGCGGCGGCCCCAGCCTGACCCGCGCGGTGACGGTGGACGTGGACCTGGGCGCCTTCGCGCTGGGCGGCCTGCGCGCCGCAGCGCTCAGCCTGCAGCCGCTGTCCGGCCTGACGCGACAGCCCTTCTCCATCCTGCTCGGGCGCGACTTCCTGCGCGCCGTGGTCGCCGAGGTCGACTTCCCGGGGGGGCGGGTGGCCTTCTTCGCGCGCGACGCCTGGACCCCGCCGCCGGATGCGCGTCTGGTGCGCGGCCGACTGGAGTCCGGCGGACTGATGGCGCCGGTCGCCGTGGAGAACGCCCCGCCGGTGGAGGTGATGCTGGACACTGGCGCGACCGGCGCGCTGGCGCTGGCCGAGGAGAGCGCCCGCGCCGCGGGCCTGCTCGACGGCCGGCCCCTGAGCACCGGCCAGTCGGTGACGCTCGGCGGGGTCAGCGAGGACGGCATGGCCCTCGCCCGCCGCATCGTCTTCGCCGGCCATGCCATCGAGGACGTGGAGGTGCAGATCTACCGACCGGCCGCCCACGCGCCCGTGCCGAGCGGGCTGTTGGGCCTGGGCGTGCTGCAGCGGTTCCACATCGCCCTCGACCTCGCCGGCGCGCGCGTCTTCCTGATCGGCCCGGAGCATCCGCCCAGCCAGCCCCGGCGCCGCCGGATGCTGCGCCTGGGCGAGGGCGCTGCAGATTGACGGTCGAGCGGATGCGGCCCGCACGAAAGCTCTTTCCGGGCGGGCGCGCTCCGATCTAGGGGAGGACCATGAACCAGTCCTTCGACGCCTACGTCACCGCCGCCCTGTTCGACCGCGCCGGCCGCGCCTGCTTCGCCCTGGGCGACGGGACGGTGCGCTTCGAGGACGGAACGGCGGTCGAGGCGCATGACGGGGCCTCGCTCTCAGCCTGCCTGCATCCGCGTGGCGAGGGCGTCCTGAGCGGCGGCGACGACGGCCGGCTGGTCTGGGCCCGGCCGGAGGGCGTCCAGGAGCTGGCCAAGGTCCCCGGGCGCTGGCTGGACAGCGTCGCGGCAAGCGCGGAGTCCGGCCTGGTCGCCTTCTCCGCCGGCCGCGAGCTGCATGTGCGCGACGTCGCCGATGCGGCCTTCGCCCGCGCCTTCCAGCACGAGCGGTCGGTGGCCGAGATCGCCTTCGATCCCAAGGGCCGGCGGATCGCGGCGGCCAGCTATGGCGGCGTCTGGCTGTGGTTCGCCCGCATCGCCGAGCAGAAGCCCGCCGTGCTGAAGTGGGCCGGCAGCCACGTGGCGCTGGCCTGGAGCCCGGACGGCAAGTTCCTGCTCACCGGCATGCAGGAGAACGCCCTGCATGGATGGCGGGTCGCCGACGAGAAGAACCTGCGGATGGGCGGCTATCCGGCCAAGGTGAAGAGCCTCGTCTTTCTCGCCAAGGGCGGGCTCATGGCCACCTCGGGCGCCAACGGGGTGGTGCTCTGGCCGTTCGCCGGCTCGACCGGGCCGATGGGCAAGCAGGCCGCCGAGATCGGCTACGAGGAGAAGGCGCTGGCGGTGCGGGTCGCCGGCATGCCGGGCGGCAATTGGGTGGCGTGGGGGCTGGACGACGGCCGGGTGCGCGCCTGCGACCTCGTTGGCCAGAAGATGGTGGAGGTCAAGGCCGAGCCGGGGCCTGCGATCAGCGCGCTGGCCATGACCGCGGACGGCCGCCGGGTGGCCTGGGGCGACGAGGCGGGCCTGGTCGGCGTGGCCGAGATCGGCTGATCCGCCGAATCTTAAGAAAACCTGCGCCGGTCGGGGCGGCGTTCACCACTTCGCAATCGCTTGCGCCGGATATCGGCGGAGGGGATGAGCCCCGCCGCCCGACCGCCGCAGGAATCCGCCGTGGCCAAGCGACCGAAGCCGAAATCCAACCGGAAAAAGCCCCGGCTGCTGGGCCGGCTCGTGCGCGGGCTGCTGGTCGTGGTGCTGGTCTTCGGTTTGGTCGGGCCGGTGGCCACAGTCGCCCTCTACCGCTTCGCGCCCCCGCCGCTGACCTTCCTGATGGTCGAGCGGATCTTCCAGGGCCGCGGCTTCGACCGGCGCTGGGTCCCGCTGTCGCAGATCTCGCCGCGGCTGGTCGGCGCGGTGATCGCCTCGGAGGACTCCGGCTTCTGCCAGCATCACGGCTTCGACATGGCGGCGATCGAGAAGGCCTGGCGGCACAACGCCGAAGACCCGGGAACCCTGCGCGGCGGCTCGACCATCAGCCAGCAGACCGCCAAGAACGTCTTCCTGTGGCCGAGCCGCGACTATGTGCGCAAGGGCCTGGAGGCCTATTTCACCGTTCTCATCGAGACGATCTGGGGCAAGCCGCGGATCATGGAGGTCTATCTGAACTCCATCGAATGGGG
>CBJNAS010000279.1:0-4878 GCA_966434565.1 uncultured Phenylobacterium sp. | reverse complement strand
GGGGGTGGGGGAGAGCGATCTGGGCGCCGCGCTCGTGTGGCGCGCCAAGCTGCCGTCCGGCAGCGCCGAAACGTCCGCCATGCGCGCCTTCGCCGCCGCCGTGGCCCCGCTGCAGCTGCTGGTCCAGCGCACCGCGGCCGAGCACGGCGGCTCCGACGTCCAGGCGACCATCGCCGCCGGCGCGCCCTTCGTCGAGTTCGACCAGGACGCCAGCCATTATTTCGACTGGCACCACACCGCCGACGACACCCTGGACAAGATCAAGCCCGATGAGCTCGCCCAGAACGTCGCCGTCTGGGCGAGCTTCCTCTACGTGGTGGCCAACAGCGACGTGGATTTCCGGGCTGGGATCAGCGCCAAGCCAAAAGATTGATATCACATGGCGAAATGCGCTATCATCGATAGCGTCGAATGCGAGCTGATATCACCATGCCGGCCGTCACCATCCGAAACCTGTCCGAGGAAACGCATCGCGCGCTCAAGGTGCGAGCGGCCCAGCACGGCCGCAGCACCGAGGCCGAGATGCGCGACATCCTGGAGCGCGCGGTGCGACCCGCTGAGCGCCTCAAGCTCGGGTCCTTGTTGGCCGAAATCGGCCGGGAGGCTGGGTTGACGGACGCGGACTGCGCCGTGCTCGACGACGTGCGTGACACGACGCCGGCCGAGCCGCTGAGTTTCGAGTGATCCTGCTCGACACCAACATAATTTCGGAGGCCTTGAAGCCCAGCGGAGACCCGGCGGTGCTGGCCTGGCTCGACGCCCAAGTGGTCGAGACGCTGTTTCTCTCGACCATCACCTTGGCGGAGCTTCGCTTCGGCATCGCCGCAATGCCGGAGGGCCAGCGCCGGGAAATCCTGCGCAGGGAGCTGGACCGGCGCCTATTGCCTGTCTTCGAGGGGCGCATCCTTCCGTTCAGCATCGCTGCGGCTGAGGCCTACGGGGAGCTGCGCGCGCGGGCTCGCGCAGCCGGCAAGGCGATCAGCACGGCGGATGGCTACATCGCGGCCATCGCCGTTGCCCATGACCTGGCGGTGGCCACCCGTGATATCGGACCCTTCGAGGCTGCGCGCCTGCGCGTCGTCACGCCGTAAGGCGCCTTTCCGGCGCGGCGCCACGCGCCCTTGACCGCGCGAGCCCTGGGGTCCACCGCGGGGTAGTCTTACCCAGCTTCGAGAGTCGCCCATGACTGCACCGCTCGCCGGACACCACGTCGCCGTCCTTCTCGGTGGGATCTCCTCGGAGCGGGAGGTGAGCCTGGTCTCCGGCCGGGCCTGCGCCGAGGCGCTGGAGCGGCTCGGCGCCCGCGTGAGCCGCGTCGACGCCGGGCGCGACATCGCCGAGGTGCTGACCAAGCTGAAGCCGGACGTCTGCTTCAACGCCCTGCACGGCGCCTGGGGCGAGGACGGCTGCGTCCAGGGGGTGCTGGAGACGCTCGGGATCCCCTACACCCACTGCGGCGTGCTGGCCTCGGCCCTGGCGATGGACAAGGCCAAGGCCAAGGCGGTGCTGGCGGCGGCGGGGGTGACGGTGCCGGGCGGCGGCCTGTTCAACCGCTTCGACGTCGCGCACGACCACGTCATGGCGCCGCCCTATGTGGTCAAGCCGAACGCCGAGGGCTCTTCAGTCGGAGTCTTCCTGGTGTTCGAAGGGGCCAACGCGCCGCCGCAGGAGGTCGTCGCGCCCTCCTGGACCTTTGGCGACGAGGTGATGGTCGAGCCCTATATCCCCGGCCGGGAGCTGGCCGCCGGCGTGATGGACGGCCGGGGCATGATGGTGACCGAGATCATCCCCAGGACCGGCTTCTACGATTACGAAGCCAAGTACGGCGCGGGCGGCTCAGTGCACGTCTGCCCGGCCGAAATTCCCGCCCATGTTACTGAAAAGGCTCTGAGACTCGCCGAGATGGCGCATACAGCCCTGGGTTGCCGCGGGGTCACCCGATCGGACCTGCGTTATGACGATGTTAAGGACAATCTGGTCCTTTTGGAGGTCAACACCCAGCCCGGCATGACTCCCACTTCGCTCATCCCCGAGCAGGCGGCGAAGCAGGGCGTGGGATTCGACGACCTGGTTCGGTGGATCACGGAGGACGCTTATGCCCGCCGCGGCGCGGGGGGGATCGCGAGTGCAGGCGAACCCTCGGGCGAAAGCGCCCGCCAGTCCCAGAGGTAAGCGTCCGCCTTCCCCGAAGCCGGCGCCGCCTCCCGGACGTGGCGGCGCGGGAGGCCCGGGGCTCTCCCCCAGGACAGTTCTCTTCGCCGGGGCCGGCGTGGTCGCCCTGGCGCTGGTCGCGACCCTGGCGACCGGCCATCGCGGCCAACGCCTGGCGCAAGGGGCAGGGCAGGCGCTGGACGCCCGCTTCGCCGCCGCCGGCTTCAGGCTGAAGACGGTGCACGTCCAGGGCGCGTCGCCCATGGCCACCGCCGACATCGTCCGCGCCGCGGGCGTCTTTGCCAGCCAGCCGCTGGTCGGCCTCGACCTCGAGGACGTGCGCCATCGGGTCGAGAGCGTGGGCTGGGTCAAGCAGGCCCGGGTGGTGCGCCTGCTGCCCGACACCCTGGTTGTGGTGGTGGACGAGCGCAGGCAGCTGGCGGTCTGGCAGCACGACGGCAAGACGACGGTGATCGACGACCACGGCGCTGTGATCCCCGAGGCCGATCCCGTCCGCTTCGCCAGCCTGCCGCTGGTGGTGGGCGAAGGCGCCGACACGGCCGCGCCGGCCATCCTGCCGATCATCGCCCAGCGGCCAAAGCTGATTCAGCGGGCCGACGCCCTGGTGCGCGTCGACGACCGGCGCTGGGACATCCGGCTGAAGGACGGCTCGCTGATCCAGCTGCCGTCGACGGGCGAGGAGCAGGCGCTGATGCAGCTCGAGCAGATCGACCAGCGCTCGCACATTCTGGAACTCGGCTTCGACCGCATAGACCTGCGCAATCCCGAGCTGGTGGCCGTGCGGCCGAGGCTGAGCGAGCCCGGCCGGCCTGCGGCCGCCGGCGCCTGAGAACGCGAGGAAGCTCGAGCTCATGTTGAAGATCACGCCTCGCACCGAAGACAAGAAGGATGGCCTGAAGGCCGCCCTCGTCCGCCCGCCGGTGGTCGCCGCGGTGGACCTGGGCGCCTCCAAGGTCACCTGTTTCATCATGAAGCCCGACGGCGTGCGCCGTGGCGACCGGACGCTGACCACAGCCGGCGTGGGGTATGTCCAGTCGCGCGGCGTGCGCGGCGGCTCGATCGTCAACCTCGACGAGGCCTCCGAGGCCATCGCCCAGGCCGTGGAGCGGGCGGAGAACGTGGCCGGCGTCAATGTCCAGGGCGTGACCGTGGCCACCGCCGGCGGCCAGCTGACCTCGACCCGGGTCGGCGGCCGCGTCTCGCTGGGCGCCCGGCCGATCGGCGACGGCGACCTGGTGCGGGCGATCCAGCATGCGCTGGCCCAGATCAAACTGCCGGGCCGGCGCGCGGCCCACATCCTGCCGATCGCCTGGTCGGTGGACGGCCAGGGCGGGGTGCGCGACCCGCGCGCCATGTTCGGCCGCACGCTGGGGGTGGAGTTGCTGGTCGTCTCGGTGTCCGAGACCGTCTACCAGACGCTGGGCGCCTGCATCGAGCGGGCGCACCTGCAGTTCGAGGGCGTCGTCGCCGCGCCGTTCGTCTCGGCGCTGGCGGCGCTCGAAGAGGACGAGATGGACCTGGGGGCCGTCTGCATCGACATGGGCGGCGGCTCGACCTCGGCGGCGGTGTTCAACGCCGGCTCGCTGACCCACGTGGAGACCGTGCCAGTCGGCGGACAGCATGTGACCCAGGACATCGCCCGCGGCCTTTCCACCTCGATCGCCGGCGCAGAGCGGATCAAGACCCTGCACGGCTCGGCCATCGCCTCGGCCAACGAGGACCGCGAGATGATCGAGGCGCCACCGCGCGGCGACGACCCCAGCGCCGGGCCGGTGGTGGCGCCGCGCAGCCTGCTCAAGGGCATCATCGCGCCGCGTGTCGAGGAGACGCGGGAGCTGCTGCGCGACCGGCTGAAGGCCTCTGGCGCCCCGCTGGAGCCGGGCGCGGGCCTGGTGCTGACCGGCGGGGCCAGCCAGCTCGCCGGCGTGCGCGAGGTGGCGGTGCGCGTGTTCGACCGGCCGGTGCGCCTGGGTCGACCCCGCCGCGTGCCGCACCTGGCCGACGCGGCCTCCGGCCCGGCCTTCACCGCCGCCGCCGGCGTCCTGCACCGCGCCGCCTTCGGCCCGCGCGAGGCGGTCTCGGCCAAGGCGCTGGCCTCAGCCAAGCTGAAGCGCGAGCCGCTGGACCCGCGGGCGAATCCGGTGGCCAAGGCGGCGGCGTGGCTGCGGGAGAATCTGTGAGTGCGTCCCTCCCCTTAATGGCTACGGCATTCCCACAACCCGGCTCGAGGGCCTGAACGCCCCCTCAGCCGCCTTCGGCGACAGCTCCCCCGCTGCGGGTGGAGCATCTTGGCGCTCCAGATCCTCCGCCGCGCAGCGGGGCGTTCGGCGCAGACGTGGGAATCCGGTAGCTTCGCTTCGCTCGATCTACCGTCCCCATGAAGGGGGCGATGTTGTCGCAGGCCGCCGAGTCCTTCGCCTGCAACCCCAAAAATGCGCCGCATACGTCGTCGATCCGGGGGCGACTCGGGGTATGCCATTAACCCTCGATTAAGGGTGTCGGTCGCCTAGTAAACCCATCCTTAAGCAGGGGTGTTCGGGTGCGGGTCCGGGCGCCCGGTTTGCATTCTGGAAGGACGCAGGGGTCCATGGCCATTTCTCTCACAGCGCCGCGCGCCACCGAATTGAAGCCGCGCATCGTTGTCTTCGGCATCGGCGGCGCCGGCGGCAACGCCGTCAACAACATGATCGAGGCGGGGCTGGAGGG
>CBJNAS010000278.1:0-4881 GCA_966434565.1 uncultured Phenylobacterium sp. | reverse complement strand
TTGATGAAGGAAGCGGCCGGCGAGAGCAGGAATGCAATGGCCTCGGCCGCTTCCATCGAGCTTCCGGCGCGACGCTGCGGGACGTGTTCGCTGACCTTGGCGTACGCCGCGTCGAGATCACGGCCGATCGGCAGCATCTTCATCTCCTCGTCGGCCATTTCGCTGCGGATCCAGCCGGGGGCGACAACGTTCGCCCGCAAGCCCTGGCGCGCGTATTCGTAGGCCAGGCAACAGGTGAAGTGGCTCAGTCCCGCCTTGGCCGTGGAATAGGCGGCAAGGCCTGGGCCGGTCTGCATCGCCCCGACCGAACTGACCGAAACGACCGCGCCCTTCGCTCTAAGGAGGTGGGGCAGCGCCGCGCGCGTCATGACGAAGGCGCCGGTGAGATTGACCGCGATCTGCGCCTCCCATTGAGCGATCGTGATCTCGTGCGGCGCAGTCGAAAGTACGACGCCGGCGTTCAGCACCAGGGCGTCCAGCCGCCCGAAGCGCTCCGCGACCTCCGCGACCAGGGCCTCGTTGGCGGGATAATCGGTGACATCCAGCGCCATCGGCACGGCGCCGGTGCGTGCGGCGACGGTATCCAGCGCGCTTTGCCGACGCCCGCAGATCACGACGCGGTAGTCCTGGGCCAGCCGTTCCGCGGCGGCCGCGCCAATTCCGCTGCCGCCGCCGGTGATGATCACCACGGGACGGGGGTCGAGCTGTTCCGAATGCATGGTCTGAGTCCGTCCTTCTGAGCGTCGTCGGCGCGCCACGCGCCGGCGGGTCGAGCATAGCGGGCTAAACGATGAAGTCGAACACAAACTGGAATATGATCGAGTTCGTGTTGACAGTCGAGCTGGGCGTGCTGGAATGGTCCAGATTTCCGGTTCGAGGCGCCTGATGGATTTCCGACTTCTCCGTCGCATATTGCCGATCATCGCCATCAGCTACGTCGCGATGCTGCCGATGGAGAGCACGCCGTTTCTCATCCTCGGCGCGGAGCACGGCGCGAAGCTGACGGCCGAACAGGCGGATTGGGTCGGAACGGCGTGCGTTTTCGCCGTGGCGATCGGCTCGATCCTGGCCGCGCCCCTGCTGCATCGGGCGCCATTCCAGAAGCTGATGGCCGCGTGCGCTCTGCTCGAGATTGCGGCCTTCGGGGCCCTGTCTCTCAGCGGCTCGCCTGGATCTGCGCTGGTGTTGGCCACACTCGCGGGTCTCGGAGCAGGGGGACTGATCGGCGGCATGGCCACGCTCGTCGCCGGCCTGCCCGACCCGGACATGGCCTACGGCTACATCTATGCCGTGACCGGCCTGGCCTTTGCGGGCCTGCTGTTCGCCCTCCCGGCCGTCGAGCAGACCGCCGGCCCGGCCGCGATGTTCCTGCTGATAGCCGGCAGCGGGCTGCTTGCGTCGCCAGCCCTCTTCTGGATCGCCGAGCCGGGCGGGGAGGCTCACAATGCGATCGGCCTGGCCCCAGCGCCCATGCGGGACGTCGGCCTGGTCGCGCTGGCGATGACCATCGCGTTTCCGGTCTACGGCGGCGTCTACGGCTTGGCGCAACGCAAGGCGGCCGAGGTGGGCCTCTCGGCGATCCAAGCCGGAGCCACACTTTCCGGCGCGACCCTGCTGACCATCCTCGGCGCCGTTCTGGTCGCCTTCGTCGGGACCCGCCTAGGGCGGACCAGGCCCACCTGCCTGGTGATGCTGCTGGCGACGATCGCCTACGCGCTGACCCTGGGCGCGCAGAGCCCGGCGCGGTACGTCCCCGGGCTCCTGCTGTTCGGCTTTGTCCAGCTGGCGCTGAACTCCTATTTCTTCGGCCTCGCCTCGGCGTTGGACCGATCCGGCCGCTGGGCTGCGGCGTTACAGGGCTATTCGCTGATCCCCTATGCGCTTGGCCCGGGGCTGTTCGGAAGCCTGCTTCACGGCGGCAAACTGTCATCGCTGGCGTGGCCGGCCGTTGGCGTCAACCTGCTGGGGCTGGCCCTGCTTTCACCAGTGCTGATCCGGCTCGAGCGCGGGCCGCTATCGGAGGACTTCGCCGCCACCCCGGCCGACCGTCTCGCCTCTCACGCCCCGGCGCGCCATTCGAGCTTCGGCGGCACGCAGAGCTCCAGGTAGGCGATGGCAATCCTGTGGGCTTCCTGCACCATCGGATCGACCAGCGCGTCGTACTCGATCAGCGATAAGCCGAACATCAGGTCCATCGCCTCCACCGCGCGGAAGAAGATCCGTGAGCGCTCAGGGAGGTCCGGCAGAACGAAGACGGCGTCGATGCAGCTTTCGAGCAACTCGCCATGACGAATGTCGGCGCCGCGGCTCGCCCGTTTGATGTCGGGCGGGGTCTTGGGGCCGAACATCAGTTTCTGGGCTGAGACGTTCTCGGAGAAATAGCCGCCGGCGCGCCGGGCGAATTCACGGACGATGTCCTGCCACGACGACACCTGCGGCATGGGCGCGGAAAACGCCTGGTAGAGTTCCTCGTCGTGAACCGACGCCAGCTCCGCGTATAGCGCGTGGAGGTCGTCGAAAAAGTGATAGGTCGAGCTCTTCGGGATCCCGGCGGCGACCGCGACTTCCGGCAGGGTGATCTCGTCGACATCGCGGGTCTCCAGCAGTCGGCGGGCCGCCTCCAACAGAAGCTGGCGCCGCGCGCGGCCGCGCGCTTGGGTGCCCCCTCGCCTTCCCTTGCCCAGCATGACTTTGCCGCCTCCGGCTCCTCGCAATAGGTCAGCCAGCCAGATAGGCGTCGGCTGCGCCGCACACGCGTTCGATGAATTCCGGCGCGAGCTGCCGGGCGAAAGCCGTCTCGTATCGCGTCTTGATCCAGCCCAGGTAGGTGCTCCCTCGCAGAAACAGGAACAGCGGCAAGGCGGCGCGTTGGTCAGCACTCAGCGGCCGAACCGCCTCATAGCCCTCGAACAGCGCTTCAGCCAAATCCTGGTAGTCGCGCTCACCGAGCCGGAGGAACAGGACGGTCGCGAGTTCGAACATGTGCCAGCCGAAACCACAGTCGTCAAAATCGATCAGAACCAGTCCCCGCTCGTTGCGCAGCAGGTTCTCGGGCGCGAAATCCGCGTGGATGAGGCCGTATCGGTCGGCGCCCTTGCCGAACGTCGCAAGGTCTTCCGCGGCGCGATGGCGCGCCCGTTCGAGTAGCAAACGTTCCTGAGCGTTCAGCAGCGGCAAGTCCCAGAAGGGGCCCCAGAAGGGCTGCGGCCCGATCAAGCCCGCTTCGTCCCATGCGTGTCGCTGGAAAACTCCGGGCGGCGTCCAGCCCCCGGAGTGCTGATGAAGCCTGGCGGCCAACTCGCCCATGGCGAAAAACAGATGTTGCGGGCTCTCGCCGTCGAGATTCAGGCCGTCCTCGACGGAGCCGATCGGATCGCCTGGCAGCCACGCCAGCATATCGACCTGGCGGGTCTCGGGCACCTTGGGATGCGCGGCGTGGGCGAAGAGCTCGCCCGTCGCGGTCGGCAGCACGACGGGGACCTGCATCCCTTCCTCGGCCAGCGCCTGCATCCACGCCAGCTCCGAGTGCAGCGCCGCGTCGCAGTGATAGGCGTGGCGATGTACGCGAAGCGCTACCCGTCGGCCGTCCGGCCCGAAAGCCGAGAACACTGCGTTCTCCCGATGCTTCACGAGTGTGAGGTCGCGATAGCTGCCTGGCCAGCTCCGCAGCGCCTGTCGCGCCAGCAGCGTCAAATGTTCAGCTTGTTGATCGGCCGAAAGGTCGTAGAAGGCCTGCCCCGTCGACATCAAATTTCTCCGAACACCTTGTCGAGCGTGGTCAGCAGAAGATCTGCGTTCTCGATGCTGAACACCATTGGCGGGCGCATCTTGAGGATGTTGTCGTGCGCGCCGATCCGACCCATCAACACGCCGGCGTCGCGCATCTTGTTGACCAGCGCCTTCGTCTGCTCAGGGGCAGGTGTCTTGCTGGCCCGGTCACGGACGAGCTCGAGACCGAAGAACAGGCCCAGACCGCGCACATTGCCGATGAGCGCGTACTTGTCCATTAGTCGGATCAGGCCCCGGCGAACATAATCGCCCACCCGGCCGGCGTTCTCGATCAGCCGCTCGTTCTCGATGACGTCGAGCACCGCCATGCCGGCGGCGGCCGAGACCGGGTTGCCTCCGAAGGTGTTGAAGTAGGTGGCGGCGCGGCCGAACGAGTCCACGAGGTCCTTCGGCGCCATGACTCCGCCGATCGGATGACCGGCGCCCATCGGCTTGCCCAGGGTCACGAGGTCCGGCGTCACGCCTTGCACCTGGTGGCCCCACATGCGCTGACCCGAACGACCGAATCCCGCTTGCACCTCGTCGGCGATAAAGAGGCCGCCGGCCTCACGGACGATGGAAACGGCCTTAGCCAGATAACCCGGCACCAGGCGCGGCAGACCTTCGTTGGCGAACAGCGGATCGAACAGCAGCGCCGACATCCGCACCCCGTCACCGGCCAGCGACCGCACCGCCTCCGCCACGCGTTCGGCGAAGATCTCCGCCAGTTCGTCGTCCGAGCGGCCTTCTCCGTCGCGGTAGGGATCCGGGATCGGCACCGCACGGGCAAAGGGCGCGAACGCCTCCGGGACCGGGAAGGCCGTCGTCAAGGAGGCGAGCAGCTGCGAGTTGCCGTGGTAGTTGAACGTGCTGACGATGACTCCGTGACCGCCAGAGCGGTGCCGCGCCATGCGCAGCGCCAATTCGTTCGACTCCGTGCCCGTGCAGGTGAACACCATGCTCGAGAGCGGCGCGTCGGCGCTCGCCAGCAGCCGCTCGGCATAGGCCACGACCGTCTCGTGCAAGTAGCGGGTGTGTGTGTTCAGGGTCTCCGCCTGGCGGCAGATCGCCTCCACCACATGCGGGTGGCAGTGACCCACGTGCGGCACGTTG
>CBJNAS010000277.1:0-4890 GCA_966434565.1 uncultured Phenylobacterium sp. | reverse complement strand
CCAGGTCCTGGCGCGCGCCGGCGAGGCCGGCTTCGCCCGCGAATTCCTCAAAGCCAAGGGAGTGCAGCATGTGGATGCGGTGTTCGACGCGTTCGCGCCGGCGTTGGCCGCCGCCGAATAGGGCCCTCGCCGTCGCGCTCGCGATGTCACTGGCGGCCTGTTCGGACCCGAAGACCAGCAAGGCGCAGCAGGTCGTCTTTGACCCGAAGAACTACGCCGAGTCCGCGCTGCATACGGCGCACCAGCTGGAGAGCCTGTCCAATCAGGCGCGTGCACTGGCCAACCAGGCGCGCGAGCTGGCGGCCTCCCCCTACAGCCATCTCGCCCAGACGTCCCAGACCTTGAGCGACATCGGCCAGCTGGCGCAGAGCGTGCGGGGCGTCACGGCCAACGTCGGCCAGTTGGAGAACCAGTTCCAGACCCTCTATCCGGCCGCGGTCCAGGGCGCCGACCCGCGCCAGCTGCTGTCCCAGGCGCAGGCCCGGACGAGCACCGCCCGTGAGACGGCCCAGGACCTGGCCCGCACCGCCGCCGAGCTGGAGCAGTTGAGCCAGGGCCGGGCAACGCGGGTCTCCGGCGCCCTGGCGGCGAGCCAGAACGCTCAAGGCCAGACGGCGGCCCTGCAGTCGTCGGCCCAGCTGCTCGGCGTCATGTCCGAAGACCTGGGCTCGCTACGGGCCGTCACGTTGGCCCAGTCGCGGCTGATGGCGGAGCAGGCGGCGGACCGCGCCGCCGACCGGACCGCCAGCGTGGAGGCCCACCGACGCCTCTGGGATCATCCGGCGAGCGCGCCCGCCAACCCGAATTTCGACCCTTACACGCCCGTTTCGAAGTGAGGGCTCGCCATGGCCGCGGTCAGCATGCAAACGCCGAACGACCTGATGGTGGTGTTCTCGAACACCATTTCATCGGGGTTTTTAGCGCTGCAGGGTCCGGTGAATGGCGTCTTCGGGACGATGATCGGCATCGTCGTCGCGCTCACCGGTGTCCAGTGGGTTCTGTCGTCGAACCGGGAGGTTCTGGCGGCGGGATTCGGCAAAGTACTGCTGATCGGCTTTTTCGCCTTCCTCATTAACGACTGGGAACGGCTAAGCCTGATGATACAGTCCGGCTTTGTCGATTTGGGTCTGCGGGCTGGCGGCGGAAGCCTCTCACGCAACGACTTCCTTAACCCCGGCGTGATCCTCGAACAGGGCTGGCGGATCGTCAAAGCGCTGGGTGATACGCCGGCACCAGCGTCCGGCCCGCTCGACATCATGGGCAACCTCACCGATGCCCTGGTGCTCGGCCTGGCCATGATCGGCATCATGCTGGCGTTCGCCGTGCTGGCGCTGCAGATCATCGTCAGCCTGCTCGAGTTCAAGATCGTGACGCTCGGCGGCTTCATTCTCCTGCCGTTCGGCATCTGGTCGAAGTCCGCCTTCCTGGCCGAGCGGCCGCTGGGATTCGTAGTATCCTCCGGCTTGAAGGTGCTGGCGCTCGCCATCGTGGTGTCCGGCGCACGATCCGTGTTCGACCAGCTGCAGCCGTCCGCCGCGCCCGACCTCTACGAGGCCCTGGCGATCCTCGCCGCCTCCATCCTCCTGGCCATGCTGGCGGTGTTCATCCCGAACCTGGCCTCCGCACTCGTGACCGGCGGCCCGGCGCTGGGCGCGGGCGCTGCCGTGACGGGCGCGCTCGCGGTCGGCGGCGCGGCAGCCCTGACCGCCACCGCTCCGATCGCCGCCGGCGCGGGGCTCGGCGGGACGGCGGCGCGGATCTCGAACACGGCCCGAGCCGCTTCGGGCGCCAGCTCGGGTCGCTCTCCGCCCCCGCCGCCCAGCTCGCCTCCCCCTCGACCGAGCAACGACAATCCGCCGTCCGGCCCGCGACCTGGCGGAGCAGCTGCTAGTCCGTCCGCCGAACCCGCGTCTTCCACTCCCTCCGGCTCGGGACGGTCCACCGATCAGATCAACCGCGAGGCCGCGGGCGCGAAGGCGCAGTTCCAGCGCGCCGCGTCGGCGGGGGCAGATGGCGAGCGTTCGCAGCCCTCGCGCGCAGCACAGCGCTCGGCTGCCCTGCAGACCTTCTTCGCCGCGAACGCCGGCCGTGGGCTGCTGCCGGCCTCGGAGACCAGTGGCGCCGTGCAGCCCGGCCTCAAGCCTGAGGAGCCTTAAGATGCACCCGTTCTTCCGACCGAAGCGCGCCTTGGCGGCCGCTCCCGAAGCCACGCCGTACCAGCGGGCTGGCCAGGTCTGGGACGACCGGATGGGCCTGTCCCTCACCCATGCCCGCAACTGGCGTCGGATCGCCTTCGCGAACCTGGCGCTCGCCACCTTCCTCGGAGGCGGCTGGTGGGTGCAGGCGCAGCGGGCGACGGTGAAGCCGTTCGTCGTGGAGGTCGCCAGCTGGGGCCAGACCGAAAAGATCACCGCGATCGACGGCCGCTATCAGCCGACCGACGCCCAGATCGGCTACGCCCTGGCGGACTGGATCCGCGACGTGCGCGCAAAGTCCATCGATCCGATCGTACTGCGGCAGAATTGGCTGCGGGCCTATGACCTCGTCACGCCCAAGGCCGCGACGTTCCTGAACGGCTGGGCGCAGCAACACGATCCGTTCGCCGAAGTGGGCCGCGAAGCGGTCAACGTCGAGGTTCTGAACGTTGTCCGCCGCTCCGCCCGCACCTTCGATCTGCAGTGGCGTGAGACCCGCTTCGTCAACGGGCAGCAGGCCGGACAGGAGCGCTGGCGCGCGCTGATCACCACGACGCTCCAGCCGCCGAAGACCGAGGCTGAGCTGATGAAGAACCCTCTCGGACTCAAAATCGAGGACGTGTCATGGACGCCCGACGCTTCCTGACCATCGCCGCGGCCGGCGTGCTGCTGTCCGGATGCGCGCTGTTGCGCCACGACGTGAAGTCCGCCGCCACAACAGCCCCGATTGCCGCCGCGGCGCCTGTCGCGCCGTTGCCGCTGACGCGGGTTGTCGCCATGGCGCCGATCCCGAACCCGCCAATTCAGACCGCAGCGCGGCGGCACAGCATTCGCCGCTCCCGGAGCGCCTTGGTCCATCACGTGTCGGCCAAGCCGGAATCCAGCGGCCGCACCGCGATCGCCGAGGCGAACGCCGCCTCGCGAATGCGGTCCCGCTCGGATGACTTCGTCGGCGGCGTCCAGGTGTTCGCCTACCAGCCTGGCGAGGTCTACGAGGTCTGGACCGCGCCACTCCGGGTCACGACGCTCACCTTGCCGCCTGGCGAGACCATCGTGGCCAAGGCGGCGGGCGACACCGTGCGTTGGCAGATCGGTGAAACCACATCCGGCACGGGTGCGGCCCAGCAGTCGCATGTGCTGCTCAAGCCCCTGCAGCGGGGGCTCGAGACGAACCTGGTCCTGACCACAAACCGGCGCGTCTACATGCTCCAGCTCAAGAGCGGGCCGCCCGACGCCTTCAACGCTGCTGTGACGTGGGACGTGCCGCCAGCTCCCGTCGAGACGGCAGCTACCGACGTCGCAGCGAGCACCTCCGATCCGGTCGTCGCCCCGGCGGCTCCCGTGGATGGCCGCTATCGGGTCTCGCCGCAGGGGCGGCGACCCCGGTGGACGCCGACGGCCGTCATGAACGACGGGGTGCGCACCTTCATCACCTTCCCGCCCGATATGCAGGTGGACGAGTCGCCGGCGCTGCTCGTGGTGGCCGCGAATGGTCAGACCCAGATGGTCAACTACCGCCAGGAGGGCGGCGTCTTCATCGTCGACCGCGTGTTCGACAAGGCTGAGCTCCGGCTCGGCGACCATCACCCCCAGATCGTGCGCATCGAGCGCCTGGGAGGCCGCTCATGACCGTCGTCTCCACATCCCAGACCCAGAACGAACCGCGGCCCAAGGAGCCTGCGCCCGGTCTCTTCACCCGCGCGCCCCGGCCGGCGGAGGTCCGGCTCCGCAAGTCGGTGGTGCAGGCTGCGGGCTTTTCAGCAGCGCTATTGGTCAGCGGCTCGCTCGCCTGGGCGTTCGTGGTGCAGCCGCACCTGCGCGCCGAAGCCCACGCCAAGGTCGACGACGCCAGTGACGCCCATGGCGCCGTGCGGCCGGCCGATGTCGTCGCCAAACAGCCGGCCAGTTACGACCGGCTCGCCGGAGACCAGTTGCCGCCGCCGCGGACGGTGGGCGGCCAGACGCCCGCCCGCGCCGCGCCAGCAGAGCATCCGGCTGCGCAAGACCCAGCCCGCAACGTCGCGCACCAGGCGCTGCAATCGGGGCTGTTCTTCGCAAGCGCCGGCGCGCCGGCCGGTGGAAATGCCGGGGCTTCGAGCACTGGCGGCACCTCCGCGACCCGTACGGACTATGGCGCGGTCTACAACGGCCACCAGTTGCTCGCGCCACTCTCGCCCTACGAGCTGAAGGCGGGCGCTGTCGTACCCGCGACCTTGCTGACGGCGGTGGACACCTCGCGCGCCGGCCCGGTGGTGGCCAGCGTGACGGAGAACGTGTTCGACAGCGTGACCGGCAAGTACCTGCTCGTTCCGCAGGGGACACGCCTCATCGGCCGGCACAACGGCGACACCTCCTATGGCGATCACCGCGCCTATCTGACCTGGGACCGCCTCATCCTGCCGAACGGCAAGAGCCTGATCCTGACGGAGGAGCAGGGCGTGGACGCGCAGGGCTCTGTCGGCGTCCGCGGCAGCGTCGACCGGCGCATCGTTCCCTTGGCGGTCGCCACCCTGTTCGCCGGCGCGATCACCACGCTCGGAACCATCGCCAGAGATGATGGCCAGCGCGGTTCGGGCCGCATCATCGGTGATGTGGGCGATGCGGCCGCGATCGACGCCGCCCAAGTCGGTGGTCGCCTGATCGACCGGGAGCTGCAGGTGCATCCCTCGATCAGGCTGGGCGCCGGTGCCCCCGT
>CBJNAS010000276.1:0-4899 GCA_966434565.1 uncultured Phenylobacterium sp. | reverse complement strand
AGCGGGTATTCCTTTTCGAACGCCGCCACCAGCCCCGGTTGCAGGAAGTCGCCGAGCATCGGCGTCACCGTCAGGCCGGGCGAGATGATGTTGGCGCGGATGCCGAAGCGGCCGTACTCGTTCGCCACCGCCCGCGTCACGTGGTTCAGGCCGGCCTTCGCCCCCATGTAGGCCGCGTGGTTCTCGAACATGATGTCGGCCACCGCCGAGGAGATGTTGAGGATCGCCCCGCCGGTGCGGCCGGCGCGCTCGCGCTTCATGGCGGCCACCATCACCTGCATGAAGAAGTAGCCGCCCTTGAAGATGATCGACAGCATCTCGTCGAGCACCGCCTCGGTCGTCTCCTCGAACGGCTCGTAGGACCCGGTCGCCGCCGCGTTCACCGCGATGTCGATGCCGCCGAAGGCCTCGGTCGCGAAGTCGGCCAGCGCCTGGATGTCGTCCTTTCGGGTGATGTCGCAGGTCTTCGCCAGCGCGCCGGTCTCGGCGGCGAAGGCTTGGAGCCCGGCCGCGGTGCGGCCGCCGACCACGACCTTGGCGCCCTCCTCCTGGAACCGCCGGGCGATCGCCTGGCCCATGTTGCCGGCGCGCGTGGCCCCTAGGATCACGGCCACCTTTCCTTCTAGACGCCTCATCCGGTTTCCGCCCTCGTCGTTTTCGGCCGCGGCGAGACGGGCGCCTCGCCGCGGGCATTCGCGTCGCAGGAGGTGCGGCCGTCAAGCCGTTCCGCCGCAGAGGCGGATCGGCGATGCGGCGCGCGGCGCACGCTCAGCCGCCGGCGAGCGCGCGCCGGCCTTCCAGCACCGCCTCGAATTCCTCGTCGACGGTCTTGGACGCATGGCGCGTCGCGTCGTTCTCGACCTCGGCCCAGTGGGCGGCCAATTCCTCGACGGTCGGCAGCGTCTGTCCCGGCGCATGCCAGCCGCCGGCGGCGGTGATCGACACGCGCGCATAGCGGCCCGAGCAGTGCGAGTAGAGATTGTGCGAGGCGCGGCACGCTTCGCTGACGAGGTAGACGGCCAGCGGCATGTTGAACGCCGGGGTGTTGTAGGGCGCGGTCTCCGGCCAGGCGACGCGCTGGATCCCGGCGGCGAAGTTCGGCACCTCCAGGAAGCCAGGGCTCATCTCGTCGGCCAGCCGGGTGGCGGCGGTCGGCATCAGCAGGTTTGACAGGATGCCGTGCGGCTCGCCCTCGATCGACACCACGTGCGACAGGCCCATCAGCCCGCCTTTGGCCGCCGAGTAGTTGGCCTGCCAGGCGTGGCCGAACATGGCCGAGGCGGAACCGGTGAACAGGAACCGTCCGTAGCCGTTGGCCTTCATCGCCCGGAAGGCGGGCTGGCTGACGTAGAAGGCGCCCTTCAGGTGGACATCGATCACCGCGTCGATGTCCTCGTCGGTCAGATCTTCGAAGCGGTTGTTGCGCAGGAAGCCGGCGTTGTTGATCACCGCATCCAGCCGCCCGAAGGCGTCGAGCGCGGTCTGCACGATGGCGGCCCCGCCTTGGCGCGTGGCGACGCTGTCGTAGTTGGCGACCGCGCTCCCCCCCGCCGACCGGATCAGGTCGACGACCTCGTCGGCGGCGGCGTGCGAGGCGCCCCGGCCTGCGCCGCTGCCGCCGAGGTCGTTCACCACCACCTTGGCGCCGCGCCGAGCGAGTTCGAGGCTATAGTCCCGTCCGAGCCCGTGGCCGGCGCCCGTGACCAGCACCACCCGGCCGTCGAAGCGAATGTCCATCTCAGGTCCTCCCGTTGTCCGCGGCCGGCGCGCCTTGCGCTCGCACCGCCAAAATTTCGCGCCTAGCCCGCGTCAAGCGTTGGCGCCGCCCAGAATGAGGTCGGCGGCCCGCCAGGCCGAGGCGATGATCGGCCCGTTGGTGTTGCACGACACCATCGTCGGCATGAACGATCCGTCGACGACCCGCAGCCCATCGACCCCGCGTACGCGCAGTTCGCCGTCGAGCACGGCGCGCGCGTCGCGGCCCATGCGGCAGGTCCCGCATGCATGGTAGCCGGCCTGCCCCTTCTCGCGGAAGGCGGCGATGATGTCCTCGTCGCTCTGCAGCGAGGGTCCGGGCGTGACCTCCTCGCCGACGAGGCCGGCGAGCGCAGGCTGGCGCACCCAGCGGCGGATGTAGTGGAACATCCGCACCGTGGTCGCCTGGTCATAGGGATCGGCCAGGTAATTCGGCCGGATCCGCGCCGGCGCCTTCGGATCGGGCGAGACGATCATGACATCGCCCTCGCTGCGCGAGCGCAGCGGATAGCCGAACAGGTGGATGCTGTGGCCTTCGGCGGTCGTCACCTGCCCTGCACTGTTCAGGCCCAGCGAATAAGGGGCCATGAGGATCTCCACGTCGGGCATCGGATCCTCGGCGTCGGTGCGGGCGAAGGCGGCGACCTCGTAGGAGCCCGCCGCCAAGGGGCCGCTGCGCATCAGCCCATAGCGCAGGGCGTTGCGGTAGAGCCGCCAGCCCCGGAACTCCGGGTTCTGGCTGCCGCGCTTCAGCAGAGTGTATTGCATCATCAGCAACCGGTGCTCGAGCATGTGCCGGCCGACGTCGGGGCTGTCGTGCACCACCTCCAGCCCGAGCCCGCGCAGGTGCTCCGCGGCGCCCACGCCGGAGCGCTGCAGGATCGGCGGCGACGACAGGGCGCCGGCGGAGAGGATCACCTCGCCCTGGGTCCGCACCAGCATCCGGCGCTCCCCCTGGCGGCAGCGGACCCCGCTGGCCCGACGGCCGTCAAAGACGACCGTCTCCACGTCCACGCCGGTCTCGACGTGCAGATTTGGGCGGCGGCGCGCGGCGCTGAGGAAGGCCTTGGCCGCGCTCTGGCGGCGGCCGTAGCGGAGGGTGCGAGTGGCGTAGGCGACGCCGTCCTGGTCGGTCTGGGTCACCTCCGGCCGGCGCGCCAGGCCCATCTGGACCCCGGCCTGGATGAAGGCTTCGCAGATCTCCGATCGGTCCGGACTGGTGGAGATGTTGAGGGGGCCGCCGGAGCCCAGGCCCGGCGTGGCGCCAGGCCGCCCGGCCTGCTCATGGTTCTCGACGGCGGCGAAAGCCCGCGCCATGTGCGACCAGGACCACTGCGGGCCGGCGACCTCGCTCCAGCCGTCGTAATCCTGCGGCTGGCCGCGGAAATACATCATCCCGTTGACGGAGCTCGACCCGCCGAGCAGCTTGCCGCGGATCCACGTCTCCGGCGGCGCCTGGCCCTCAGCCTCGGTCTGGAAGAAGTGGACGTAGGACGGATTGGCGAACAGCTTGCCCATGCCCTTGGGCATGTGGACGAGCGGATTGGCGTCGCTCGGCCCCGCCTCGACCAGGAGGACGCGGATCTTGGGGTCGCGCGATAACCTGTCGGCGAGCACACATCCCGCCGATCCCGCGCCGACGATGATGTAGTCCCACGTCGTCTCGGTCCAGTTCGGCATCGGCTCCCTCCCCACTGTGTGGCTATTCATCATCCGCGGGCTCGGGGGCGGGCGCGTCGCGCTTCCGACCTGACGCGAATAAAAGTTCGCTTTTGCGTTTTGTGCGGACCGGCAAACTCTGTCAAGCTGACGGCATGAAGACGTCACTCAAGACGGCGCCTCCGCCCGAGGCGACGTTCAAGCCCTCTGCGCCGCGGCGCAAGCCCCTGCAGCGGCGGAGCCTGGAGACGGTGGACCGCATCCAGGCCGCGGCCGTCAAGCTCCTGCAGGAGGGCGTGTCCCTCGACCATATGACCACGCCGCAGATCGCCAGGGAAGCCGGCGTTTCGATCGGCGCGCTCTACCGGTTCTTCCCCGACAAGCAGGCCATCGTCGACGAGATCGTCGTCCGCCGGGTGCATGACCTCGAGGGGACGGTCGTCGCCGGCCTGGCCGGGCGGCCGCCGTTCGCCAGCGGCGCGGAGCTGATCGGCTACATCCTCGAGGTCTATGCGGACTTCGTCGAGGCGCATCCCGAGTTCGCGACCATCATGCACAGCGGCAACCACATCAGCGAAAGCGTTCGCCAGCGGCACTTCGGCGCCGAGTCGGACATCGCCGCGCTGGTGCGCCGCTACGTGGCCGACGTGCTGAGCGTGCCGGACTCGCCCGAGCTGGCGTTGCGCTGGCGCATCGTCGGCGCGATCACCAGCCCGCTGCTCGCGTTCACCTTCCAGCAGGCCACCCCGGACATGCGGACGCGGTGCCTGCAGGAAGCCAAGCGGCTGATCGGCAGCTATCTCTTTAACCTGAGGGAGTTCGCGCCGGAGGACGGCGAGTCCGCGGCGCACGGGAACCGGACGCGATGACCAGCAGGACGACGATCAGCTTCATGTCGGAGGGCGTCCGTTGCGAAGGTGACCTCTACCTGCCCGACGGTTTCGACGCGGCGCGCCGTTATCCCGCGCTGGTGATCGGCCATGGGTTCACGGTCGCGCGCACCAGCCTTGTCGAGGAGGGGCGGCTGTTCGCCGAGGCGGGCTACGTGACCCTGGCCATCGACTACCGGCATTTCGGCGGCAGCGGCGGCGAGCCGCGCGGCCGGCTGTGGCCGCTGCAGGAGACCGAGGACTTCAAGTCGGCGCTCGACTGGATCGAGACCCAGCCCGGCGTGGACCCAGAGCGGCTCGGGATCTGGGGCACGAGCTTCGGCGGCGGCATCGTCACCCATGTGGCCGCCTACGACCTGCGGGTGAAGGCCTGCGTCGCCCAGGCGCCGATCCTGGACGGCGGCTTCTGGCTGCGCTCGCTGAACCGGGAATCCGACTACCTGCAGGTGCGTGAGCGGCTGCTGGACGCCCGGCGCAAGCGGTTCCGCGAGGGCGGCGACCCGCAGATGCCGCTCGCTCAACCGGCGGAGGACGGCTTCACGCCGATGCCGGCGGACCCGGTGATGATCGCCGACGTGACGCAATGGTACGAGCA
>CBJNAS010000275.1:0-4912 GCA_966434565.1 uncultured Phenylobacterium sp. | reverse complement strand
CGTGCAGGGCGAGGGTCTCGGGGTGCAGCTTTCGATCGCTCACGACGGGCTCCGCGGAGGTTGCAGCGAAAAGACCTATATCGTTTGTAGGAGTTGGGCGCGCCAAAAAATCCACGGCCGACGCCCGAAATGAGAACAAAAAAGAAACAGCACTCGACGGAGCGCCGCTGTGGCGCCACCCTGGCGCCATGCTAGCCGATTCGAAAACAACGTCTGTCCGAGCCCTCGACCGCATCAACCTGCGGCTCGCCGCCGAGACCTTCGAAGCCATCGACGCCAGTCGACAGGCCCGACCGGGGACTATCTCGCGTAACACTTGGATAACCGAAGCCATCGAAGAAAAGCTGGCGAGGGATCGGCCTACCGGTCTGAAGGAGAACGGTTCAGACCATGCCTAGCTTCTACGAGTTCTTTGCTGGGGGCGGCATGGCCCGCGCAGGTCTTGGTCAGGGTTGGACCTGCCTGTTCGCCAACGACTTCGACGCGAAGAAGGGCCTCACTTACCAGGCCAACTGGGGCACGGGCGGTGAGCTGATGATCGGCGACGTTCGAAAGATCAAGACCGCCGACCTACCCGGCCAAGCCGACCTGATCTGGGGCTCTTTTCCGTGCCAGGACCTCTCGCTCGCGGGTGGCGGCGCCGGTCTCAAAGGCGAGCGCTCAGGGACCTTCTACCCGTTCTGGGACGTGGTGAAAGGCCTGATCAAAGCCGGCCGTGGCCCGAAGCTGATCGCCCTTGAAAACGTGCTGGGCGCACTCACCTCGCATAGCGGGCGCGATTTCGAAGCGATCTGCAAGACCTTCGCCGACGCCGGCTATCGTTACGGAGCCCTGGTCATCAACGCGGCTTTGTTCGTGCCTCAGTCGCGACCCCGGCTGTTCGTGATCGGGGTAAGAAGCGACCTCGAGATCGACGAGGCGATGCTGTCGCCGGGCCCGATCGCGCCCTTCCACACGCCCGCCCTGCAGCGCGCCTTCGACCGGGTCGAACCCAAGGCGCTCAAGCGGATGATCTGGTGGAACGTCCCGGCGCCGCCGCATAGAAACCAGACCTTCGCCGACTTGATCGAGGAGGACCCGGACAGCGTCGATTGGCATACCTCGGCCGAACGGGACCAGATCCTCAAAATGATGTCGCCGGTTAACAAGGCGAAGGTCGAGGCCGCCAAACGCGCGGGCCGGCGGATGGTCGGCGGCATCTACAAACGCACGCGGCATGACGAGCGTGGGGTCAAGGTGCAGCGGGCGGAGGTCCGCTTCGACGACGTCGCCGGGTGTCTGCGCACCCCGGCCGGCGGCTCGTCGCGGCAGGTGATCATGGTGGTCGATGGACAGAAGGTTCGCACGCGGCTCATCTCCTCACGGGAGACGGCGCGGCTGATGGGCCTCGACGACACGTACATCCTGCCGCGCAACTACAACGAGGCGTATCACCTGACCGGTGACGGCGTGGCGGTCCACGTGGTTCGCCACTTGGCCGAGCACATCTTCGAACCCCTGCTCGAGCCACGCTCGGCGGCCGCGGAAGACGTCGACGAGGTTGAGGCGGCGTGACCGTTATCCCTTGCGAGCAAGATCCAAGGCTTCGCGCCGCGATCGATCTGTGCGGCGAATACTCTGCGACCATGCGAGGCAAGCGCGAGGTCGTGCAGCATGTCCCGATCCGCCGTGGCGGCGTGGTGCGAGACGCCTCCGAAATGACGGCCATCCAGCGTGTCTGAGCCGGGTCTCCTCTTCGCTCGCGACCCCGACGCGGTGAACTTCCCACCTTTCGAGACTGAGGATCTGCGCGAGAACCTCGCACGGTTCCTCGACACGCCCTTTGCCGGCGTGGACGGCGCGCCCATACCTGTCGGTAACTTCCGCTGGGGCGTCTATGCCTTCTTCGACTACGACGGCGAGCCGATCTACGTCGGCCAGACCAATGAGCGACTTCGCACACGCATTCGCCGGCACCTGACCAACCAGCGCACCGACGCCGTCGCCATGTCAGTGCTGGACCCCTTCGAGGTCTTCGAGATCGAGGTGTGGCCCCTCCCCCACCTGCAGAAAGCGCCTCGGTCGGACGCCGGGGCGCGCCAGCACCTGGACGCGCTCGAGCGGCTGATCACTGATCAGGCGATCGGCAACTCGGAGTTCAAGGCGATCCTCAACGAGAAGGACCCGCCGCCCGGGAGGCTCGCTGTCGAGGCGCCGCCCTCGGTGCGCGGCCGGATCGTCTCCGAGCGGGTCTTTGAGCTCCGGTCCCACCCCGACTTCCGGCTGGCGCGTCGCGCCTTGATCCTCTCCCGCTTGGCGCAGGTCATCTCGGAGCGGAAAGTCCAAGGCGGCCTGCGTCGCGTGCTCCTCACCCAGGCCAAGCGTCTGCAGTGGCTGGCAGCCCGCCGATACGATGCTCTCGGTGGCGCGGCCTCCGTCGCCCGCGAGGGCGAAGGTGACGATGACGTATGATCGAGAAGGTTTTCAGCCCGGGCGAGGGTGCTCCGCTTGACGGCGAAGGTCCGACAGACGGCGGCCCTACTCGCCTTGTGGGGTGGTGGTGTCCATTTGTTCGGTCAGCGATCGAAAGCAGACCTGGCGATCCTTCAGGCCATTCACCGTCGCGAGCAGGTGGGGCAGTGAGCGGCCGAGCCGGTCCAGCTTCCAAACCACGAGCCAATCGCCCGGGCGAGCGAAGGCCAGGGCCTTAGCCAAACCCGCGCGGTCCTCGCGGAGCGTTGCGCAAGATGCGCAAGTTGTGTAATTAACGAGCCGAGGAGCCGACCATGACGAATGCCCCAAACGTGCCCGCGTCGGAGTTCGTGCGCAACTTCGGCCGATATCAGGACCAGGCGATTCGTTCGAAGGTCATTGTCGTGACCAGCTATAACCGGGTCGTCGGCGGCTACCTGTCGGCCGAGGAACTGGAACACTACGAGCGGCTCAAGGCGCGCGAACGCGAGGTGCTGAGGGTCGGGGAACTCGACGAGGAAACCGTCGCCGAGATCTCGGCTGCCGAATACGGCGCTGAGCCGCAGTGACGTTCCCGGCGCCCAGGCCGGGTCTCGTCATCCGATATAGCTTCCTCTGGAGCGAGGAGAGGGACGCCGGGACCGAGGAAGGCGCCAAGGATTATTACGGCATGTTGCCCAAGCCTCTCTTCGAGGCCTTCAAATCGGGAATTCTCGAGCGTCAGCGTGCGCGGCGCGGGCGGACCCAAGACCGAGACTGACCGGGTGGAGCGACGGTGGACCATCTCCTCGCCCTTCTGTGTTTGCGAACGGACGGGGTCGCGATCGCCATGGACCTCCAGGACGCGGACGAAGATCAGCTGGTGTGTCTGCCGGACAAGCGCGATCTCGGCCTCGGCAAGCCGCTGGCTGTCGCGTTCGCCCGTACGCTCGGGCCGCGCGAGGCGGAGGCTGTCCGCGAGATCTTTGGCCGCAGGGGCGCCTACGCTCGGTTCAAGGCCTTCCTGGTCGGCCGCGGCGCCCTCGACGCATGGTACGCCTTCTCCGACCAGGCCGAGAAGGAGGCCCTACGCGCCTGGTGCGCGGACGAGGGGCGGGAGGTGGAGGCGTAGGTCTTCCTTGCCAAGCGCAGCTTCGAGCGCCACCCCGCCGAGCTGACCCGGGTCGTGCTTTAGGCCGAGGCCGCCGCGACCGCCGCCGCGCGCGCCCGCGGCGCGAGCGGGTCGGCGAACCAGGCGTGCAGGGCGGCGACCACCTGGGCGCCCTCGCCCACCGCCGCGGCCACGCGCTTGGTGGAGCCCGCGCGGACGTCGCCGATGGCGAAGACGCCGGGCGCGCCCGCGCCGAGGCGCCCGCCAGAGCCGGCCTCGTCGGTGACCACGAAGCCATTGTCGTCGAGCGGCACGCCCGAGCCCGCCAGCCAGTCGGTGTTGGGATCGGCGCCGATGAACAGGAACAGCTGGCGCGCCGGCGTCGAGCCGACCTCGCCCGAGCCCAGCTTGCGCCACCGCACGGCGCGCAGCGCGCCGGCCTCGCCGACCAGCTCCGTGATCGCCGCGTGGCTGACCAGCTCGACGTTCGGCAGGGCGGCGAGGCGCTCGATCAGATACTGCGACATGCTGGCCTCCAGCCCGGGCCCGCGGATGAAGATCGAGACCTTGGCCGCATGGCCGGCCAGGTAGACCGCCGCCTGGCCGGCGGAGTTGCCGCCGCCCACCAGGGCCACCTCCTGCGAGGCGCAGAGCCGCGCCTCCAGCGGCGAGGCCCAGTAGTGGACCGTGGCGCCCTCGAAGGCGTCGAGCCGCTCGATGTCCAGGCGGCGATAGCGCGCGCCGCAGGCCAGCACCGCCGCACGGGCCCGCACCCGCTCGCCGGAGGCCAGGGTGAGCACGCGCAGGCCGGTCGGCTCGGCCGCCAGCGAGATCACCTCGTCGGGAATGGCCATCTCCACTCCGAACTTCTGGGCCTGGTTGTAGGCGCGCGCCATCAGCGCCATGCCGCTGATGCCGGTCGGGAAGCCCAGGTAGTTCTCGATCCGCGCCGAGGCCCCCGCCTGGCCGCCGAAGGCGCGGCAATCGAGCACGATGACCGACAGGCCTTCCGAGGCGCCGTAGACCGCAGTGGCCAGTCCCGCGGGACCGGCGCCCACCACGGCCACGTCATAGACCCGTTCGGGATCGAGGCAGGACACCAGCCCCAGGCAGCGGGCCAGCTGGTCCTCGGTCGGATTGCGCAGCACCTGGCCGCCGGGGCAGAGCACGACCGGCAGCTCGTCCGCACCCACCTCGAAGCGCTCGATCAGGGCGGCGGCCTGAGGGTCTTCGGCGGGATCGAGCAGCTGGTGCGGATGGCCGTTCCGGCGCAGGAAGCCGGAGAGCCGCAGCACGTCCGGCGCGGACTGGCGGCCCAACAGGATCGGCCCGCCGGCGCCGCGCTCGATCAGGCCGACGCGCCGCAGGATC
>CBJNAS010000274.1:0-4944 GCA_966434565.1 uncultured Phenylobacterium sp. | reverse complement strand
GATCGCCTCGCGCATCGAGGAGCCAGTAGAACCCTGGGAGGCCTCCGCAGTCCTCTGGCGGGCAGGCGTTTTGGCCGGCGACGAAACGGGGATAGGCGACCTGAGCGTCGGCGGGGCGCCGGTTGCTCACGACGAGCTTATGCGCCCAGTCGTCGCCAATGTCGTAGGTGTAAACGATCACCGTGCGGCCGCCCTTCAGCACGTCGACCAGGCGGGTCTTGGCCGCCTCTTCCCGCGGCTCGGTCCCCCAGTCCTCGTCCATGGGCAAACCGTATGTCTTGCCGCCCGCTCGGAATTCCCAGAGGTGATAATCGAACCAGCCCATCGCAGCCTGCACGATGTGGTGCAGGGTCGTCAGGTGATGTCGGTCGGGATCTCGACCTCGCGCCAAATCAGCGGATCTGAATCGACCAGTTCGATCCTGACGCTGACGACGTTGCCCGCTGGCCGGGTCGGGGTCTTGGAAGGGCTCATGCCGCCAGCTTCTCAGAGCCTCGCTTCCAGTTCCAGGGCAGCAACTCGTCGATCTGCTGGGCGGGATGGGCGGCGATGCGGGCCAGCACGTCGGCAAGCCAGGCCTGCGGGTCGACGTCGTTCAGCTTGGCGGTTTATGCCGAAGGCCGAACTATGCCGAATGGTCGGGCGGGTTGCCGCGACGCGAGAAGGCTCCCGGCCGACCCTGTCCCGAGGGCATTCGGCATAGTTCGGGCTCCTACAGCGCGTCGAGGAAGGCGAGCAGTCGGTCGCCGGGGCGATAGCGGATCGGCTTTCCGCGCGCATAGGGCTCCAGCTTCGCCAAGGCCGCTTCTTTTCAAGGCGATGTGGGCGTGGAGGTACGCCTGGGTTGTCTCGATCGATTCATGGCCGAGCCACAACGCGATCACCGAGCAATCGACGCCCGCCTGCAGCAGTTCCATCGCGGCGCTGTGCCTCAATACGTGGGGGCTCACCCGCTTGGATGCCAAAGATGAACACGTCGCGCTGGCGATCCGGACGTACTTGGCCAGCAGTGATTGCACGCTGTCGGAACTGAGCCGGCCGCCGTGCATGTTGGGAAACAACGCGGTCGCTCCATGACGCGGCGATTCCTTGATCCACGCCTGGAGGGCGGTGCGAGCGTGCGTGGTTAAGGGGGTGCATCGCTCCTTTCGGCCTTTGCCGACACGTCGCACATGGGCGCCGCGGCCAAGATGGACGGCGTCCCGGTCGAGGCCGATCAGCTCTGAGACGCGCAAGCCCGTCTGGGCGGCGAGCAAGAGCAGTGTGTGATCGCGTCGTCCGAGCCATGTCGCTCGATCAGGTACTGCCAGGATGGGCTCGATCTCGGGCCGCGTCAGGAAATGCACCTGGCGTTTGTCGTGTCGCTTGCTGGGTATCGCCAGGACGCGCTGAATATGAGCGCTGTAGGCCGGCTCTTCGAACGATGCGAACCGGAAGAAGGATCGGATGGCGGTCAGGCGCAAGTTGCGCGTCCTGACGCCGGTGCCGCGGTTCGCCTCGAGATCCTCGAGAAAGGCGCCTATGAAGGGCGCATCCAGATCATCCAGCGCCAAGGCCGACGGCTGCTTGTGAAGCCGCGCCATTGCAAACGTGAACAGCAGCCGGAAGGTGTCCCTGTAGGAGGCGATGGTGTTCGCGCTCACATTGCGCTGCCGGATCAGCCGCTCAGTGAAATAGCGCTCGATCAGCGTGGCGACGTTGCTGCTCGGCTTCATGGCGCAGCCGTCCATTGCCGATCGAGTCGTTGCGCCGCAGCTTGCATCAACTCCGGGCTGGCGGAGAGATACCAGTAGGTGTCGCGCACACAGGCGTGGCCGAAATAGGTGGAGAGGACAGGAAGGTGCCGTTCGACATCCGCGCCCTCCCGATGCCACGTGAGAAGCGTTCGAACGGCGAAGCGATGCCGGAGGTCGTGCACGCGCGGGCCGGAGCGATCGCCCGGGCGGCGAAGACCGGTCTCGCGGGACAAGCGCCAGAAGACCCGATGGATATATTGGTGCAGCAATCGGCCGCCGCGCTCAGCGACGAAGAAATGGGGGCCGCAGCGGGAGCCGAGATGAGCCTCCCGTCGCTCTGCGTAGCTGTGCAACGCTGCGCGGGTCGTCGGATGCAGGGGCACGAGGCGTGACTTGCCGACCGTCAGCACGCCGCCCTCCAGATCGACGTCGTCGCGCTGGAGGTTGATCGCCTCGGACAGGCGCAGGCCTGTCACCGCGAGCAGCCCAAACAGATGATGGTAGGTCCATCGGCGCAGCCCGCCGGCCGGCGGGAGAGCCAGGGCGGCCGCCAACAATCGGTCGATCTCCGTATCGCTGTAGATATACGGCTTTGCGCGCTTCAGCCGGGGCAGCATCCCGACAGGCGGCGTCTCAGTCAGCGGATCGATGTTGGCGAGGTGGCGCGCGAAGCCACGGACATCCGTCAACCGCAAAGTCCAAGAGGCATGCCGATCCGGCGGCAAGGTCGCCCAAGTCATGGCGAGCTTCGTTGTGATGGTCGTCGCTTGGTGCGCCTCCATGAAGGCGACCAAATCTGCGAGCCGCCGCGCCTGGTGCTGATATTTGTACCCGAGGCCCTGACGCATCCTGAGGTACCGTTCGAGTTCGGATCGCAGATCGGTCATAGCGCACCTCCCGGCCACGGCAGGCTGAGCGGGCGCAGCGTCTCAAGATCCACCTTCGCGTAGATCCGCGTGACGTCATGGCTCTGGTGTCGCAGGAGTTGGCCGATCTGCGACAAGGTCGCGCCTGAACGGAGAAGCTCGGTGGCGAGACTGTGCCGGAAGACATGGGCGCCCCGGTGCGCACAACCGTGGACACCGGCGCGATCGAGCGCGGTCTTGGCGATCATCGTGATGGCGCAACCGGATGCAAAGCCGGCGTGGGGAGCCGGTGTGCGGAGAAACACTCGCCGACACGCCGACTGAGGGCGGCCGTCACGCAGGTAAGCGACGATCGCCGCGCCGACGTCTGGAGGAATCGGCATCCTTGCTCGCTGGCGGCCCTTGGCATGAATGAGCATCTCGCCTGTCCGCCAGTCGATATCGTCCAGGGTGATGGTCGCCACCTCGCTGGCGCGCAGGCCGAGCTTCGCCAGTAGCAGGAGGATGGCGTAGTCCCGTCGGCCGAGCGCGGTCGTCCGATCGCAGGCGTCGAGGACGGTCTGAACTTGAGCCGCGGAGAGATAGGTCGGCAGGTGCGCAAACCGCCATTTCCTGATGGAGGGCACGCAGGTGGCCAGGGGCTGTGGGTTCAGCCCCTTATGGTGGAGATAGCGGAGAAACGAGCGTAGCGCCCAGCACATGGACTTCCCCCACGCCGGGCTCCGATCCCGCGCGTGGCGCTCAATGAAGCGGATGACGTCACCCTGGCTGAGCCGTCCGAGATCACCGGCGCCGGCGGGGCAGACCTCACGCAGGAACAGGCGAATGAATGGCAGCGGACGCAGGATGGTCGTCGTCGCCAGGCCGCGTTCCCGGCGCAGGTAGTCGCTAAACCTCTCGAAGATCTCCTCGTGCGGCGTGGCCGCCACCGCGTCGGCCGGCGCGATCGCGCCGGCCTGGCGCAGCGTCGAGAGCAGACGCTTCAGCGCCGCCCGATCGCCCGGCTGTAAGGTTTGTCTCCCGGACCGATGGCGGAGATACCGCCCGACCAGCTCTTCATCGAGATCCGCCAGCTGCAAGTCGCTGCTGGCAAGCCAACTCACAAGACCGCTGAGCAGGTTGAGGGACCGCCAGGCGCCGTGAGGGGCGAGCCCATCAGCGAGGAGGCGCCCAGCATAGAGCTCGACAAGCGGCCCATCCGGCCCACGCTTCAGCCGCTGGAACAGCCGGCTTCTGCGCAAAAAGTCCTCTGTAGCCATATTCTTCTCCGCTGTTGAAGGCGGAGAAAGAGGACCAACTATGCCGAACCAATGAGATGCTGAGCATTGAAAATACTGGGGATAACCGGGCTGCTCGGCATAGTTCGGCCTTCGGCATAAAGCTGCTTATGCCGCGGGCGGCATAAGGCGGTGATGATCAGGCTGTAGAGGACTGCGGCGCGCTCGCCGCCGCGATCCGAGCCGCAGAACAGCCAAGCCTTGCGGCCGAGCGCCACGCCACGCCACGCAGCGCGCGCTCAGCGGCGTTGTTGGAGAGGCAGATCCGGCCGTCGTCGAGAAAGCGGGTGAAGGACGGCCAGCGGCGGAGCATGTAGCTGAAGGCCTTGGCCAGATCGTGCCCGCGCGAGAGCTTGTCGCGGGTCTGGAGCATCCAGGTCTCGAGCTCGGCGACCAGCGGCGCGCTGCGGGCCTGGCGCACGGCGAGGCGCTCGGCCGGCGGCATGCCGTTGATCTCCCGCTCGATGGCGAACAGGGCGTCGATGCGCTGCACCGCCTCGACCGCCAGCGGCGAAGCCGGCTTGGCCGTCTGGCGGCGCGCCCTGGCGGCTGCGGCCTGCTCGACGTCGGCGAGCTCGAACACCTTGCGCCGGCTATGCGCCCAGCAGCTCGCCTCCAGGATGGGCGCCGGCCGGCGGTCTGCCGCATAGAGGTCGCCATAGCCGCCGTAGGCGTCGGCCTGCAGGATCCCGCTCCAGTCCGCCAAGTGCGCCAGGGGATGCGCGGCGCGGCGATCGCGCGAGTAGTAGAACACCGCGCCCGGCGGCGCCGGGCCTGCAAACGGACCGTCGTCGCGCACATAGACCCACAATCGGCCGGTGTCAGTCTTGCCCTTGGCCAGCACCGGGACGGTCGTGTCGTCGCCGTGCAGCCGCTCGGCGGCGAGCACATGGGCATCGAGGCGCTTGAAGAGCGGCATGAGCGCTGCGGCGCCCGCGCCCACCTGGTCGGCGAGCGTCGACAGGCTCAGCGGTACCCCCTCGCGGGCGTAGCGCTCGGCCTGGCGATTAAGCGGCTGGTGCTGCCCGAACTTCTCGAACAGCAGCATGGCCAGGAAGCTCGGGC
>CBJNAS010000273.1:0-4950 GCA_966434565.1 uncultured Phenylobacterium sp. | reverse complement strand
AGTCTGAGGGACGACCGCCTCCCTTTCGAAGGGGCCGGCCCGTTACCCCATCTAGACCGCGCCGGTGCGCTCGTAGCGCCACTTCAGCGCGAGGATGGTGGCCGAGAGGGCGAGGCAGACGGCGTTGGAGCCGATCACCGGCCAGCTGGCGATCAGGACGCCGTAGGCGATCCACAGCGAGAAGCCGGTCACCGTGACCGCGTACATCCGCAAGGAGACCGAGGAGGCGTCGCGCTCGCGGCGGATCTTCAGGATCTGCGGCACGAAGCTGGACATGGAGCAGAGCGCGGCTCCCACGCCGAGGACATCGGCCAGTCCGCTCATGCCGCGGGGCTCACGAAGCCCGCACGACCGCCCGCAGACCGGGGTCGGCCGCCTCCAGGGCGAAACTGGCGCCGATCTGCTGCGACAGCAGCCGCACCATGGTGAGTCCGAAGCGGGGCTCGGCGCCCGCGAGCCCCGGACCCTCGTCGGTCACGGCGAGCTCGAAGCCGTCGCCCGCCCGCCGCAGGGTGACGAGCGCCGTCGGTGCGCGCGCGCCGCGCCGACCATGGCGCAGGGCGTTCAGGATCAGCTCGCTGGCGATCAGCGCGAGAGGGCAGGCGGCGGACGCCTTGGCCTGCACCGCGTCGAGATCGAGCCGCACGCGCGCGCCCTCGCCCTGACCCTGCGCCAGGGCCGGCGCCTGCTCCCGCAGGAACCGGGAGAGGTCGAACGCGTCGGCGCTGCCGGCGTCCAGGAAGTCGCGATGCACCGCGGCGATCGCGTTCACCCGCTGCTGCAGCGCCTTGAGCGTCGCGCGCGTCTCCTCGTGCGGGCTGCGGCGGCTGAGCAGGGTCAACAGGGAACAGACCAGCTGCAGGTTGTTCTTGGCCCGGTGCTCGACCTCGCGCGTGCGTGCGCGTTCCGCCGCCAAGGCCGCCTGCAGCGCCTCGACACTTTCCCGCTCTTCTGCGGCGCGCCCGCCCTCGGAAGCTTCGCCCATGGCCCGCCCAGCTCAGCTGCTCGTCCTGCGACCAACGGCCCCTGATCGGCTTGGTTCCTAACGCAAACGTCTTGGCCCTGTCATGTCCGTGACACACCGGTGAGGATGCTCGATGCTTCCCGCAAGGGAGATTCTGTTTGTCGACTCCAGCGCCCGACGATCGTAGTCCCGCCCAGCCTGCGCGCTGGCCGATCGTCGCGGCGGGCGCGGCGGGCGTGCTGGCCGAGGCGGCTGCCGGACTGGCGGGCCGGCTGGACCCGCTGACGGCGACGGCGTCGGCGGTCGCGGTGGCCGCGGCGACGGCCGCCTGCCTGGCGGCGGCGCGGCCGCGGGGACCGCGCTATCGGGATCTGCTGGACGACGCCGCCGCGCGCGTGGGCGAGCCCTGGCCCTACGCCGCCCTGGTGAACGCCCTGCCCGACCCGATCCTGGTGATCACCGCGGTCGAGGCCGATGACCTCACGAGCCGCCGCTACGTGTTCGCAAACGCCGCAGCCCGCGAGCTCCTACGCATCGACCGCCCCGAAGGCCTGCTGGTGACGGTGCTGCGCGACCCGGAGGTGCTGGACGCCGTCGACCAGGCGCTGTTCGCCGCGCGCGACGCCGAGTGTGTCTACGAGGCGGGCGGCGTCCAGATGCGGACGCTGCGCGCCTGGGCCCGGCCGCTCGGCCTGGCGCTGGACGGCCGCCGGCAGGCGCTGCTGGTGTTCCGCGACGAGACCGAGATGCGCCAGGTGGAACGCACCCGCGCCGACTTCCTGGCCAACGCCAGCCACGAGCTGCGCACACCGCTCGCCTCGCTCTCGGGCTTCATCGAGACCCTGCGCGGCCACGCCAAGGACGACGCCGCCGCGCGCGAGCGGTTCCTGTCGATCATGCAGGCCCAGGCCGGCCGCATGTCGCGGCTGATCGACGACCTGATGTCGCTGTCGCGCATCGAGCTCGGCGAGCACATCGCCCCGGCCGACGAAGTCGACCTCGCCGCCTGCGTCAGCGACGTGATCGACGCTTCCGGCCCGATCGCGGCCCAGCGCGGCGTGAGCCTGAAGGCGCGGCTGCCGCGCAAGGACGCCGGGCGCGTCCTCGGCGACCGCGACCAGGTGCTGCAGGTGATTCAGAACCTGGTGGACAACGCCGTGAAGTATTCGCCGGACGGCGCGGCGGTGGAGGTCGTTCTCCAGGCCGGGCTCTCCCCGGAGGCCGCCAGCGCGCCGTTCCGGCCAGGCTCCGCCCGCATGTCGCTGCTGACGCCGGACGTGCCCGCGCCGGTCTATGCCGCGCTCAGGGTCGGCGACCGCGGGGCCGGTATCCCGCGCGAGCATCTGCCCAGGCTGACCGAGCGGTTCTACCGGGTCGAGGGCCAGAAGAGCGGCGAACGCGCCGGTTCGGGCCTGGGGCTGGCGATCGTCAAGCACATCGTCAATCGCCACCGCGGCGGGCTCACCGTCGAGAGCGCCGTGGGGCAGGGGACTACCTTCACCGTCTACCTGCCGATGCAGGGCGAGCGGTCGGAGCCGGCGGCCGAGGCCGTCGCGAAAGTGTCATGACGTTGTTGCATAGGGGCCCGCGCCGCAGCCTTGCTGCGCCGAGTCCCCGGCGGACCAGGGCGCAGGAGATCTACCCGCGATGACCGAGCATACCGTCAAGTCCTACGAAGAGGAGCTCAACAAGCTCTCGGCGGAGGTTGCGCGCATGGGCGGCCTGACGGAGGCCCAGGTGGCCGACGCCGTCGCCGCGGTGGTCAAGCGCAACCAGGAGCTCGCCGGCGCCGTCGTCGGCCGTGACGACCGTCTGGATGTGGCCGAGCGGGACATCGAGCGCCGCTCGATCCGGCTGATCGCGCTGCGCCAGCCGATGGCCGACGATCTTCGCCGCGCGGTCGCCGCGATGAAGATCGCCAACAATCTCGAGCGCTGCGGCGACCTGGCCAAGAACATCGCCAAGCGCACCCTGGTGATCATCGAATCCGACCCGATGACCCCGCTCACCCGCTCGATCGACCGGATGGGCAAGCTGGTGCTGCAGCGGCTGACCGCCGTGATCGACGCCTACGCCCGTCAGGACCTGGAGCGGGCGCTGGCGGTCTGGTCCCAGGATGAGGACGTCGACGAGCACTACAACAGCCTGTTCCGCGAGCTGCTCACCTACATGATGGGCGATCCGCGGACGATCACTGCCTGCGCCCACCTGCTGTTCGTGGCCAAGAACCTCGAGCGCATCGGCGACCATGCGACCAACATCGCCGAAATCATCCACTACCAGATCACCGGCGAGGACATGATCGCGCCCACGCGTCCAAAGACGGACGCGCTTTCCGTCTGAGCGGAGTTTCGATTTGCGACCCACCATTCTGGTCGTCGAGGACGAGGACGCGCTGGCGACCCTCCTGCAGTACAACCTCGAGAAGGAAGGTTACCAGGTGCTCGTCGCCGGCGACGGCGAGGACGCGCTGGTCTCGGTCGACGAGAAGCTGCCGGACCTGATCGTCCTCGACTGGATGCTGCCGAAGATCTCCGGCATCGAGGTCTGCCGACGGCTGCGGCAGCGGGTCGAGAGCCGCAACGTGCCGATCATCATGCTCACCGCTCGCGGCGAGGAGAGCGACCGCATCCGTGGGCTGGACACCGGCGCCGACGACTATGTGGTCAAGCCCGTCTCGATGAGCGAGCTGGCGGCGCGGGTCCGCGCGGTGATGCGCCGGCTGCGGCCGGGCCTGGCGGAGGACGAGGTGCGCTGCGGCGACATCGTCATCGACCGCGTCGGCCATCGGGTGAAACGCGCGGGCCAGGAGGTGCACCTGGGCCCCACGGAATTCCGCCTGCTCGACTACCTGATGCGCCATCCGGGCCGGGTGCTCTCGCGCGAGCAGCTGCTGGACGCGGTCTGGGGTTCGGACGTCTATGTCGAGGCGCGCACTGTGGACGTCCACATCGGCCGCTTGCGCAAGGCGCTGAACCTCCCTGAGACCGAGGACCCGATCCGCACGGTCCGCGCCGCGGGCTATTCCCTGGACGTGGTGCGGTAGGGGAACGAAAACGTCCCCCTCCTCGCGGCAAAGGGGACACCTTGGGCCCGTACGGCGCCCGTGGCGGCCGGCCACGGGCTGTTTATCGCCTGCGGCGCCTGCCACGGCCCGCCCTGCTTCGCGGTGGAGGATCTGGAGCGAAGGTGCTCCACCGCATAGCGGGGGAGCTGTCGCCGAAGGCGACTGAGGGGGCGTTCAGCCGCCCGCCGGCCCATCGCTCCAGCCTGCGCCGATCGCCTGGCCCAGCCGGACGTAGGCCGCGGCCGAGCGGGCGCGGGCGACGGCCAGGCTGTCCTCGAAGCCCGCCAGGCTGCGCTCCGCGTCGAGCACGGCGAAGAAGGGATCGGCGCCTTCGCGGTAGCGCAGGCGGGAGATCTCGGCGGCGCGCCGGGCGGCGTCCACCGCGGTGGCGAGGCTGGCCTCGGCCTGCAGCGCGCCGGCGAGATCGGAGAGCGCGGCGTCCAGGTCGCGCGCCCCGGCCAGCACCAGCTTCTCATAACGCTCGTACTCGGCGTCCGCCCCGGCGCGCGCCGCCTCGAGCCTGAGCGCGTTGCGGCGGAAGTCGAGCGCCGGCCAGTCGATCCGCGGGCCGGCGGTGAAGGAAAAGCCGCGGTTGTCGGAGAGCTCGCCGATCTGCCCGGCGATCGCGCCGGCGCTGACCACGTAGCTTAGGCGCGGCCACCAGTCGACGCGGGCGGCGCGCACCCGCGCCCGGGCGGCGTCGAGCCGGGCGGCCGCCTCGCGGATGTCCGGCCGGCGGCGCAGCAGGTCCTCCGGCGCGCCGATCGCCAGGCGGGTCGGCGGCAGCGGGACGGCGCCCGGGGCTCGCAGCGCAGCGGTCACCTCCGGCGTCAGCCCCGCCGCCAGCACGTCGAGGGCGGCGATATCGTCGTCGATCTGGGCGCGCAGCAGGGGGATGCTGGACCGGGTCGCATCCAGC
>CBJNAS010000272.1:0-4961 GCA_966434565.1 uncultured Phenylobacterium sp. | reverse complement strand
GTGGAAGGGTGCGGCCTGGGCGGCGTCGGCCGCGCCGGTGCGGCGCAAGGCCAGCGACAGCTTGCCGAGATCGGCGGCGGCCGCCAGCTTCTCGCTGTCCTCGACGGAGACCTCCAGGGTCGCGGTGCTGGGCGTCGCCGGCTTGTTGGAGGCGAGGTCGGCGTTCAGGTCGATGGCCAGCACGCGCACGTCCTGCAGCACCACCTGCGAGACGTAGGCGTGCAGCGGGCCCATCGGGTTGGTGTCACGCAGCAGCACCACGTCGACCCGGTCGCCCGGCAGGGCGTGGCCGCCGACGCCGGAGACATCGCTGACTTTGATGGTGTAGGCGCGCATGCCCTCGGCGATTTCGGCGGCCACCGTCGGCCGGGCGCCCGGGCCCGAGAGCTTGGCGGGCAGGACCGGCTCGCGCGCGGCGATCGGCGTCAGCACCACCGGCGCCCCGCCATGGTCGGCGGCCAGCACCGCGGCCAGGGTGGTGAAGGCGCCCTGCGGCACGGCCTCCGCCGGCAGCCGGGTCAGCCGCAGGTGGTCGGCGTCGACCTTGTCGCCGTACTTCATGTCCTTGGCGGCGACCACGACGGGGACGCCGTCCGCCCCCTGACCGCCCGGGACCTTGGCCGTCGCCTGGGCCGGCAGCAGGGTCTTGGCGACCACCAGGGCCGCCAGGCCCAGCGCCGCCGAAACACCCAGGCTGATGATCATCACGGGGACGCGCATAGTTCCCTGGTCCGCCAAATTTCCCTTATCTGACGGAAGGTTAGCGGTCGGGACTTGCGCGTTCGCCAACAAACGCGGTGAACGGCCGGCAAGCTATCTGAACGGGATTATCGGGGGAGCGCGAAATTCCCTCCCCATGAAGGCCACGGCGTTCACACAATTCGGCTCAAGAGCCTGAGCGCCCCAGTCAGCTTCGCTGACAGCTCCCCCGTTGCACGGGGGAGCATCTCGGCGCTCCAGATCGTCCACCGCGCAGCGGGGGAGGTGGGTCCCGCCGCAAGGCGGGAGACGGAGGGGGCGTTCGGCGCAGACGTGTGAATCCGTAGCCCCATGAAGGGGCGGGAAAAATCTCAGGCGTGCAACGCCTGTTCGGTGGCTTCGATCTCGTCCTTGATCCAGTCGTGGCCGTTGGTGACCAGCACGCCCTCGATGGCGGCCATGTGGGTGCGCAGGCGTTCGCGGATCTCTTCCGGGACGTCCGGCTGGGTGGCGACCCAACGGGCGATCTGATGCATCGCGAACGCGCTGTGCAGGGCCAAGCGCTCCACCTGCTCTTGGGGCAGTTTCATCCTGAGCTTCCTCCTTGTCGGAGCTCGAGATTAGCACGTTCGCAGAGGCCCGCGCAGGCCGAACCCACAGCGGAGCTGTCCCCAAGCTGGGGGCGAGCGTCCAGGGCCGCCGCGTCAGGCTGGCGCGTGGAGGTCCGGTAGCGGTTTTTCCTTCGGCAGAGGCGCCTCGGCCCCGCCGGCGCCGCCACGGGGCCGGCGCGAGGTCACGAAGTGTCCGAAGTCCGGGGGCAGATTGCGGCCGCCGCGGGCGGGGTTGCGCTTGCTGAAGGACCGGAGTCGCTCGAGCAGGGCTTCGAGAGTCTCGTCCGATCCCGCAAGGTCGGGTTTGAACGTACGCTCCGTCATGGGCGCGTCTTATACTCTCGCCTGCGAGATAACGCCACTCTCTGAACGCCGGTCATTGTAAAGTTTTCTTCACAAGCTCGGGCGTGCGGGCCTCACCGTCCGTGGGCGAACAGGTCTATCAGGCGCAGGATGGCCGGGCCGCCGACGATCAGGAAGATGGTCGGCAGGACGAAAACCATCAGCGGCACGGTCATCAGCGCGGGCAGGCTGCCAGCGCGCTCCTCGAGCGCCAGGATGGCGTCGCTCCGCAGCTCCGCGGCGGCTACGCGCAGGGCCGCCGCCAGCGGCGTGCCGTAGCGCAGCGTCTGGGAGAGGGTGGTGACCACCGAGCGGATCGCCGGCGTTCCCACCCGCTGGGCCAGCTTGACGAAGGCCTGGTTGCGGTCGGGCAGCACCTTCAGGTCGGCGGCGGTCATGGCCAGCTCGTCGGCCAGCAGCGGCTGGCTGGCGCGCAGCTCGAGGGTGACCCGGTCGAGCGCGTCCTCCAGCGCCAGGCCCGCCTCGACGCAGACCACCAGCAGCTCCAGGGCGTCGGGCAGTCCGCGGGAGACCGCCCGCTTGCGCGCCGCCGTCACCTGCCGCAGCCACAGCGCCGGCGCGAACCAGCCGGCGAGGCTGGCGATCAGGGAGAACATCAGGTGCAGCGAGAGGTTGTCCGCACGCCCCGCGCCCATCCCCTGGAGCACCGCGAAGGTGATCCCGGCGAACGCCAGGCCGCAGAGGCCGCGCACCGCGGCGAGCACGTTCGGCGCATGCCGCGGGTGCAGGCCGAGCCGACGACAGAGACGGCCCACGGTGACGAGCTCGGCCTCGTGGCCGGCGGCCGCGCGGGCGTTCAGGAAGGCGTGGTCGAGCGTCTGCGCAGTCCGGCGCTCGGGCTCGGCCGGCGCAACCAGGGCCACGCGCGCGGCGAGCCGGCGACGGCGCTCCGGCAGCACCTGGAGCAGCACCAGGGCGCCGCAGGCGGCCAGGCCGGCGGCGATCAGCGGCGGCGCCCAGGCGCCGAGGCTCACGGGGTGCTCCTAGACTGCAATGGCGCGGTTCATCATCTGGCGCATGGTCAGGAACCCCAGGCCCAGGCCCAAGCCGGCGGCGCCGAGGATCAGCCGGCCGCGCGGGTCGTGCAGCAGCGGCCACAGATAGGCAGGGCTGAGGAACATCAGGGCGCCTAGCACCAGCAGGGGAATGGCGGCCAGCACATAGCTCGACATCCTGACCTCGGAGGTGAGCGCCTTGGCCTTGAGGCGCATGGCGCGGCGTTTGCGGATGATCTCCGAGAGCGTCTCCAGGGTGTTCGCCAGGTTGCCGCCGGTGGCCTGCTGCAGGGCCACGCTGGCGCAGAAGAAGCGGAAGTCGGTGAGGCGGATGCGCTTGGCCGCCAGCGCCAGGGCCTCGCCCAGGCTCACCCCGATCTGGATCTGGTCGCCGAGCGTGCGGAAGGCCTGGCCGACGGCGCCGGGGGCCTCGTCGGCGACCGCGCGGATCGCGGCGCTGACCGGCAGGCCGGCGCGCAGCATGCGGATGATCATGTCGACCGCGCTCGGAAAGTTCTCCAGGAAGGCGACCTCGGCGCGGCGCTGCTCGATCGACAGCAACAGGCGGGGTGCGGCGAAGCCGGCGACGAGCGCCATGGCCAGCACGCCTGGCGCCGGGGCGCGCAGCAGCACGCCGCCGGCGATCACCGCCGCCAAGACGCCCAGCAGCGCCAGCCCGAACAGGGCCGCGCCCGAGCTCTTCACCCCCCAGGTCTGGTCGAGGCCGACGCCGAAGATCCGCATCGCCAGCTCTTCGAGACGCGCGCGGCGGGGCGCCCGCGACGGCGCGGCCGGCGCATCGTCGAGATGCGCCTGCGCCAGGGCGATGCGGCGGGCCAGCCGGCGGCGTTCGCCGTGCGGCTCCAGGCGCGCCAGGACGACGAGCAGGGAACCGCCGAGGAACAGGCCGGCGGCCGCGAGCGGGGCGGCGTTCATGGGCGGCCTCTTCCCCGAGCGAAGCTACGGCATTCCCACAACTCGGCTCGAGGGCCTGAACGCCCCCTCAGTCGCCTTCGGCGACAGCTCGCCCGCAAGGCGGGAGACGGAGGGGGCGTTCGGCGAGCTCCGCTGCGCGGGGGGAGAGGAGCGCCGGATCCGAGGCCGTTCATTCCCCAAGCCCTCCCTCGAGGGTGGCCAGGAAAGGCTTGGCGTAGCCGTAGTATTCCAGCCGGGACAGGAAGCGCGGCTGGCCGCGATGGGCTTCGAACACGCCGCGGACGCGGCCGTCGGCGGTCTCGCCCTGGTAGCGGAAGCTGAACAGCACGCCGAGCGCGATGACGTCCCCCTCCATGCCGCAGACCTCGGCGACCTCGACCACCCGGCGCACGCCGTCGCGCATCCGTTCGACCTGGATGATCAGGTCGACGGCGCTGGCCATCTGCGCCCGGATCGCCGGGATCGGCAGGTTGGTGTTGGCCATCATGATCATGTTCTCGATCCGGGCCACCGCGTCGCGGGTGGAGTTGGCGTGGATCGTCGACATGGAGCCCGCGTGGCCGGTGTTCATGGCCTGCATCATGTCGAAGGCCTCGGCGCCGCGGACCTCGCCCATGATCACCCGGTCGGGGCGCATGCGCAGGGCGTTGCGCACCAGGTCGCGCTGCACGATCTCGCCGTTGCCCTCGATGTTGGCGGGCCGTGTCTCCAGCGGCAGGACGTGGGGCTGCTGCAGCTGCAGCTCGGCGGCGTCCTCGATGGTGATGATCCGCTCGCCGGGGTCGATCACCCGCGACAGCGCGTTGAGCAGGGTGGTCTTGCCCGAGCCAGTGCCGCCCGAGACGATGATGTTGAGCCGGCAGCGCGCGGCGATCTCCAGCGCCCGGCCCATCTGCGGCGACAGGCTGCCGAAGTCGGCGAGCCGGGCGAAGTCCATCACCCCCTTGGCGAACTTGCGGATCGAGATGCAGGGGCCGCGCAGGCTGAGCGGCGGGATGATGATGTTCACCCGGCTGCCGTCCAGCAGGCGCGCGTCCAGCATCGGACTGGACTCGTCGACGCGGCGGCCGACCGAGGAGGCGATCCGCTGGGCGACGTGCAGCACGTGGCCGTCGTTGCGGAAGCGTAAGGGGGTCAGCTCCAGCTTGCCCTTGCGCTCGACGTAGATCTTCTCCGGCCCGTTGACGAGCACGTCGGCCACGCTGTCGTCCTTGAGCAGCGGCTCCAGCGGCCCCAGGCCGATCATGTCGTCGACGATCTCGGCGGTCAGCGCCCGCTGCTCGGCCCGGTTCAGGAGCGCCCGGCGCTCGTCGGCGATGGCCGAGACCAGGCCGTCGATGCGGTGGATGAGCTCGGC
>CBJNAS010000271.1:0-5012 GCA_966434565.1 uncultured Phenylobacterium sp. | reverse complement strand
CTGGCGGAGAGGGAGGGATTCGAACCCTCGGTACCCTTGCGAGTACGCCGCATTTCGAGTGCGGTGCTTTCAACCACTCAGCCACCTCTCCGAGCCGGCGCGGGGGCCGCCTTGGAAGGGGCCCGCTGAGCGAGGCGCGGAACCTACTCATCCGGTCACGGCTGCGCAAGAGGCAGCGGGCGCCCCCGTTCAGGTGAGCGCGATGGCCTCGGTCCACATCCGGCTGGACAGGGCGGAATGCGCCTTGCGCGCGGCCGCCGCGGGGCCGGTGAGATAGAATTCACTGCCGAACAGCAGCTTGCGCTCGCGCCAGGTCACGGCGCCGAGGGCCTGGCCGGAAAGCGCGCGGCGTAGTCCGGCGCGCTGGGACGGGGGCGCAAAGAGAACGTAGGTCGCTTCCACCTTGGCGAAGTCTCTTGTCAAGCTTGGCTATGCCTGCAGCTTCTCGCGCTTTTTCATGACATTACAATCGCAGCCGGCGCCCGCCGCGCCGCCAGGGCCGCGAGACGCGACGCGCCGATCATTTCTCCCGCAGACGGCCGCCCGGGCTGCCGGGTCTGGCGGCGCCGCGCCTGAGCTTGCCCTGCGCAGGTTCCGGCCCATAAAGGATCGGGCCGAAATCCGGGGACCTGCGACATGAGCCAATCCGCCGAGCGCGTCAGCGTGGACCACGAGGGCCACGTCGCCGTCGTGACCTTCGCCAAGCCGCCGGCCAACTTTGCCTCCGTCGAGCTGCTGCGCCACATCGCCGATGCGCTGGAGGGGCTGGACGGCGACCCGAACTGCCGCGCCGTGGTGCTGCAGGCGGAGGGCAAGGTGTTCTGCGCCGGCGCCGAGCTGACCAGCCCGGAGGGCGTGGGCGGCTCGGGCATGGAATCGGTGATGGCGCTCTACGGCCAGGCGATCCGGCTGTTTTCGACGCAGACCCCCATCGTGGTCGCCGTGCAGGGCGCGGCGGTGGGCGCGGGCCTCGGGTTGACGCTGGTGGGTGACTTCCGGGTGGCCGCGCCCGAGGCGCGCTTTTCCGCCAACTTCGTCAAGCTGGGCTTCCACCCGGGCTTCGGCCTGACCCACACCCTGCCGCGGGCGATCGGCGCCCAGCGGGCGTCGCTGATGATGCTGAGCGGGCGGCGGATCAAGGCCGAGGCGGCGCTGGACTGGGGCCTGGTGGACGCGGTGGCGCCATTGGACGAGCTGCGCGATGCCGCGCTGCGACTGGCCGCCGAACTCGCCGAGAACGCCCCGCTGGCGATGACGGCCACCCGCAAGACCCTGCGCGCCGGCCTGGCGGAGGCGGTGCGCGAGGCGATTGCCCGCGAGCACGCGCAGCAATCCATCCTGCGCGAGACCGAGGACTACGCCGAGGGCGTCCGCGCCGTGGCCGAGCGCCGGCCTGGGAACTTTCTGGGGCGGTAGGCCGCGGAATGATGGTTCACGGAACCACGGAAGACACGGGATTCCGTGCTTCTATCCTTCGTCGAAGCGCGCGCCGGCGACGCGTTCGCACTCGGCCGCGAGCTCCTTGCAGAGCAGGGAGAGGATGACCAGGGCCCGGCCTTCGACGTCGGCGGCTTCGGCCCCGGCCGGCCAGTCGACGAGCATGTCGAAGGCCAGCTCCGGAACCATGGCGTTGCGGGCCAGCACGCTGACCGTGGCGGTTCCAGGCTCGGCCGGGCGGGCGCGGGCGGTGACCACCCAGCGCAGATGCTCGTTGGCCTGGGAGCCGGGCACGCTCAGGCCCTCAGCGCCGCGGCTTCACGGGCGAGCGCGGTGATGCGATCCCAGTCGCCGGCGCGCACCGCGTCCGGCGGGGCCACCCAGCTGCCGCCCACGCAGACCACGTTGGGCAGGGCCAGGTAGTCGGCGGCGTTCTTCGCATTGACCCCGCCGGTGGGACAGAACCTGGCCTGGGCGAAGGGACTGGCGAAGGCCTTCAGCGCCTCGAGGCCGCCCGCGACATTGGCCGGGAACAGCTTGAAGCGGCTGTAGCCCAGGGCCAGGCCCGCCATCAGCTCGGTGGCGGTCGCCACGCCCGGGAGCAGGGGAACCGGCCCGTCCGCGGGCTCGCCCGCGATCAGCCCCGGGCTCACGCAGAAGGCGGCGCCGACCTCCGCGGCCGCCCGGCGCATGCCGCGGTCCAGCACCGTGCCGACACCCACCACCGCCCCTTCCACCTCGCCGATCATGCGTTCGACGCACGCCAGGGCCACCGGCGTGCGCAGGGTGATCTCCAGCACCGAGAGCCCGCCGGCCACCAGCGCGCGGCCTAGCGGCACGGCGTGCGCCACCTCGTCGATAATCAGGACCGGGACGACCGGACAGCGGGTCAGGATGGCGTCGAGGGTCATAGGCGCTCCATATGAGCGAGCTCCCGCGAGGCGCCGACGATGGCGGGATAGGGATGCAGCACGAGAGACGTGGGGATCTGGGCGACGAAGGGCGAGAGCCGGCCCTTGTCTTCGAAGCGGGCGCGGAACTGGCTGGCCGCCAGACGGTCGGCGATCCGCGGCGCCAGGCCGCCGGAGACGAATACCCCGCCGCGCGCCCCGAAGGTCAGCGCCAGGTCGCCCGCCACCGAGCCCAGGATGGCGCAGAAGCGGTCGGCGGCGGCGCAGGCGCGCGCCTCGCCGGCGTTGGCGGCCTCGATGACGCCCTTGTCGTCGGGCAGCTCGGCGTTCGCCCCTTCGATCTCCGCCAGCGCCCTATAGAGGTCGAACAGGCCGGGCCCCGAGAGCAGCCGCTCGATCGAGACGCGGCCGTGACGCGCCTGCAGCCGCTTGAGGATCTCCACCTCGACGTCGTCGACGGGGGCGAAGGCCGCATGCCCGCCCTCGGTGGCGATGGCCATGTCGCCGCGGGGGCCGCGCGCCAGGCCCGCCACCCCGAAGCCGGTGCCGGCGCCCAGGATGACCATGGGGCAGTCCGAGCCCGGCCGCAGCTGCGGCCCCAGCGCCCGAAGGTCGTCGGGCTCCAGCAGCGGGCAGGCCAAGGCCTGGGCGGCGAAGTCGTTGATCAGCTTGACGGCCTCGAACTCGAACTGGGCGAGCAGGTCGCCCTCGGTGATCTGCCACTCGAGGTTGGTGAACTCGATCTCGCCGTCGAGCACGGGACCCGCCACGGCGATCACCGCACGCGGCGGCCGCTTCCGCCCGCAGGTCTGCTCGAGATATTCGGCGATGACGTCGGCCAGGCTCGCATATTCCCGCGCCGGGAAGCTGCGCGGATTGCGGATATGGCCTTGCTCGTCGACCAGGGCGAAGCGGGCGTTGGTGCCGCCGACGTCGCCGACCAGACCTTCGTATTGCGGTTTCAATTCAGGCGGCCTCGAAAAGGGTGCAGGCGCCGGCGTCCGCCGGGCCCGCGACCCGGCGCATCCAGCCGAACAGCTCGCGCCCGTAGCCGAATCCGGAAGCTTGCGCCACCGCCGGTTCGCGCGAGGCGAGCTCGCGGGGATCGACCTTGATCTCCAGCCGGCCCTCGTGGGCGTCGAGGCGGATGACGTCGCCGTTGCGGACGAAGGCCAGCGGACCTCCGGCGGCGGCCTCGGGCGTCACGTGGATGGCGGCGGGCACCTTGCCGCTCGCCCCGCTCATCCGCCCGTCGGTGACCAGCGCCACCTTGAACCCCTTGTCCTGCAGCACGCCCAGGGTGGGGGTCAGGGAATGCAGCTCGGGCATGCCGTTGGCCTGCGGCCCCTGGAAGCGCACCACGGCGATGAAGTCGCGCTCCAGCTCGCCGCGCTTGTGGGCCGCGAGCAGGGCCTCCTGGTCCTCGAAGACAAGGGCCGGGGCCTCCACCACCAGGTGCTGCGCCTTCACCGCGGAGGTCTTGATCACCGCCCGGCCGAGCGGGCCGTTGAGCAGCCGAATGCCGCCCTCCGCCTGGAACGGGTCGTCCACCGGCCGCAGGATCTCGCGGTCCAGCGGCGCCCCCGGCCCGTCGCGCCAGACCAGGCGGCCGTCGTCGAGGAACGGCTCCTGCTGGTAACGGCGCAGGCCGCGGCCGGCGACGGTCATGACGTCCTCGTGGGCCAGGCCAGCGTCGAGCAGCTGGCGCACCACATAGGCCATGCCGCCGGCCGCGTGGAAGGCGTTCACGTCCTCGCTGCCGTTGGGATAGACCCGCGCGATCAGCGGGGTGACGCGGGAGAGGTCGTCGAAGTCCTCCCAGGTCAGCTGCACGCCCGCGGCGCGGGCCATGGCCACCAGGTGCAGGGTGTGGTTGGTCGAGCCGCCCGTGGCCAGCAGGCCGGCGAGCGCGTTGACGACGCTCTTCTCGTCCACCACCGCCGAGAAGGGCGTGTAGTCGTTGGTCCCGTCGCGGATCTCCACCGCCCGCTTCGGCGCGGCCGCCACCAGGGCGTCGCGCAGCGGCGTGTTCGGCGTGACGAACGCCGAGCCCGGCAGATGGAGTCCGATCATCTCCATCATCATCTGGTTGGAATTCGCAGTGCCGTAGAAGGTGCAGGTGCCGGGCCCGTGGTAGGACTTCATCTCGGACGTCAGCAGCTCCTCGCGGGTGGCCTTGCCTTGCGCATAGAGGGCGCGCACCCGCGCCTTCTCGGCGTTGGAGATCCCCGAGGTCATCGGCCCGCCGGGCACGAAGATCACCGGAAGGTGGCCGAATGCGGCCGCGCCTAAGAACAGGCCGGGCACGATCTTGTCGCAGATGCCCAGCATCAGGGCGGCGTCGAAGGCGTCGTGGGTGAGCGCCACCGCCGTCGACATGGCGATCACGTCGCGGCTGAACAGCGACAGCTCCATGCCCGGCCGGCCTTGCGTGACGCCGTCGCACATCGCGGGCACGCCTCCCGCGTACTGCGCCGTGGCGCCGACTTCGCGCGCCGCGCGCTTGATGATCGGCGGGAAGCGCTCCAGCGGCTGGTGCGCCGAGAGCATGTCGTTGTAGGCCGAGACGATGCCGAGATTGGGCGCCGTGGGATCTCTGAGCCGCGTCTTGGCCGCGTCGTCCTCGGCGGCGAAGGCGTGGGCCCAGTTGGCGCAGGACAGCTT
>CBJNAS010000270.1:0-5013 GCA_966434565.1 uncultured Phenylobacterium sp. | reverse complement strand
AGCCGAACATGCCCAGGCTGCAGGACATGTTCCAGACCTTCCTGCGCGAGCTGCGCCCCGAGGACCTGTCCGGCAGCCAGGGCTCCTACCAGCTGCGCATGGAGATCCTGCGGCGGGTCAACCTGGTGATCGCGCCCGCCAAGGCGAACGCGGTCCTGATCGAGGAGATGCTGATCAACTAGCGCCCGTCCGGGGGCTGGCTGGCGTCGCGCGTACATGGCCGAAGAGACCGACAAGAAGGACGAGTGGAGCTCCGGCGGCGCGGTGCAGGCCGCCGCCGACGGCTTGGCGGCCGAGCGGATCCTCAACCAGGACGAGATCGACAGCCTGCTCGGCTTCGACTTCTCAGACGACGAGGCCGAAGAGCGGACCGGCATCCGCGCCATCATCAACTCCGCGCTCGTCTCCTACGAACGCCTGCCGATGCTGGAGATCGTCTTCGACCGCCTGGTGCGGCTGATGACGACGAGCTTGCGCAACTTCACCTCGGACAACGTCGAGGTCAGCCTCGACAACATCTCCTCGATCCGCTTCGGCGACTACCTGAACTCGATCCCGCTGCCCGCGATCCTGTCGGTGTTCCGCGCCGAGGAGCTGGGCAACTTCGGCCTGCTGACGGTCGATTCCAACCTGATCTATTCCATCGTCGACGTGCTGCTGGGCGGCCGGCGCGGCACGGCGGCGATGCGCATCGAGGGGCGGCCTTACACCACCATCGAGCGGATGCTGGTGCAGCGGATGGTCGAGGTGGTCCTGCAGGACGCCCGCGAGGCCTTCGAGCCGCTGACCAAGGTCTCCTTCACCCTCGACCGGCTGGAGACCAACCCACGCTTCGCCGCCATCGCCCGGCCGGCCAACGCCGCCATCCTGGTGAAGCTGCGCATCGACATGGAAGACCGCGGCGGCCGAATCGAGCTCCTTCTGCCCTACGCCACGCTGGAGCCGATCCGGAAGATGCTGCTGCAGCAGTTCATGGGGGAGAAGTTCGGGCGCGACAACATCTGGGAAGGTCACCTGGCGACCGAGCTCTGGACCACCAACGTCGAGGTGCGCGCCGTGCTCGACGAGCAGCACCTGACCCTCAAGGACGTGCTGAACCTGAAGGTCGGCGACACCATGATGCTGAACGCCACGCCCGACAGCCTGATCGAGCTGAAGGCGGGCGCCATCCCGCTCACCCGCGGTCGCATGGGCCGCCGCAACGCCCACATCGCCGTGCGCGTCGAGGCGCCGCTCGCGCCCAACGCCCGCCAAGCCCTGCAGAGGTTCCCATGAGCATCATCGGCCTCGGCCTGAACCTGCTGCTGGCCGGCCTGCTGGCGGCGGCGCTGGCCATGGGCTGGCGGCTGAACCGCCGGCTGAAGGCGCTACGCGACAGCCATGACAGCTTCGCCGTCGCCGTGCGCGAGCTGAACATGGCCGCCGCCCGCGCCGAGCAGGGGCTGTCCGATCTGCGCCAGGCCACCGACGATGCGGTCGACCTGCTCGCCGACCGCATCGAAAAGGGCCGCGCGCTGGCCGCCAAGCTGGAAAGGCTGACCGCCGCCGACCCGGCCGCCTCGACCCGTCCGGCGCCCGGCGAGGAGGAGCATCGCGCCCAGGAGCGCCGGCTGGGCGCCCTGCTCGCCGCCGCCCGCGAGGCCCGCGCCCGGCCCGAGCGGCTGGTCAGCCGCGAGCCGACCGCCCGGCGCAAGCCTGTCTTCGAGGACGACCTGTTCGAGGATCCGCCCGAGCCCGACCTGGTGGCGCGCGGAGGCCGCCGGTGAAGCCTGTTCCGCGCATCCTGCCGCTGGTCGGCGTGGCCATCGGCGGCGTCCTGGCCGTCAACGCCCTGGCCGGCGCCCGCCAGCTGCCCGCCCTGCTCTCCGGCGCCAAGGCCTTCGCCGAGGTCAAGGCCCCCAAAACCTCGAAGGCGGGGAACGAGACCGCCGCGGTCGGCAATGCGACCGAGGCCAGCGCCATCGGCCTGCCGGGGCCGACGCCCGCAGCCAAGCCGCCACAGCCGGTCTGCGCGCCCACCGCCGCCGAGCTCGCCAAGGAGGCCGGCCTCTCGCCCGCCGAGTTGCAGGTGCTGCAGAGCCTGGGCCAGCGTCGCGGCGAGCTGGATCAGCGCGAGAACGACCTCAACACCCAGCTCGCCCTGATGGCCGCGGCGGAGGCCAAGCTCGACGCCAAGGTTGGTGCGCTGAACGCGCTGAAGGCCGACATCCAGGGACTGCTCGACCAGGCCGACCAGAAGCAGGCGGCCGAGATCGACCGGCTGGTGAAGGTGTTCGAGGGCATGAAGCCGAAGGACGCGGCCCCGCGCATGGTGCTGCTGGACGACGCCGTGCGCCTGCCGATCGCGGCCAGGATGAAGGATCGCGCGCTCTCGGCCATCGTCGCCCAGATGCCGCCGACGGAGGCCAAGAAGCTGACCGAGGCCCTGGCCCGGCGCTTCGCCGACGCCAAGACCATGGCGGCCAACGCCGCGGCCACCGCCAACCAGGCCGCAAGCCAGGTCCCTTCGCCGGGCGCGCCCACCGCCGCGCTGCCCGCCACTCCCACCAAGACTGCCGAGGCCAGGCCGGCCCGCCACAAGGCCAAGGCGGCGAAGAAGGCCGCCCCGCACAAGCCCGCGCCGGCCGAGGCCCAGGCGGCCGCGAACCCTGTCGCCAAGCCGGCGGCCGCTGCGCCGGCGGCCGCGCCGAACGGCTGACGCCATGCTCGCTGGCCCTTCAGATCGCGCCCCTCTCCCCCGGGCGCAGCGAGAGCGGCGGCCATGACCCTGCGCCAGGCCCTGCGCTCGGGCGTCGCGGCGGTCTGCATCGCAGGCCTCGTCGCGCCGGCCGGCCTGGCCCAGCCGCCCGCCGGAGACGGGCCGCTGGACGTCCATGTCGCCCAGGCCGACGGCTTCTCGCGCATCGAGTTCCACTGGAGCGGCAAGGGCGGCCAGGCCCAGTCCCGCCGCGAGGGCCAAGTCATCACCTTCCGTTTCGGGCGCGACGCCGATCCGGACATCGCGCGGCTGCGCACCGCTCCGCCACGCTGGATCAAGACCGCCGACAAGCGCCATGTCGCCGGGCGGCTGGAGATCGCCGTCACCCTGGCCGACGACGCCGACGCCAAGGTGGGCGCGGCGGACGGCGCCGCCTTCGTCAACGTCTTCCCCAAGCCCGCGCCGACGGCGGTGCAGACCGCCCAGGTCGTCACCGGTCCCGCCGAGCCCGAGCCGCCCCGGCCCAATCCGGTCCCGGCCGGCGGCGTGGTCCACATGGAACCGAAGGTCGACGGCGGCCAGGTCGCCTTGAGCTTCGCCTGGGCCAATCCGGCGGGCGCGGCGGTGTTCCGCCGCGGCGACGTGATCTGGGTGGTGTTCGACGCCTCGGCCGAGCTCGACATCTCGAAGGCGCCGCTCGGCGTCTCCCAGTTCGGCGCCATCCAGGCCTACCGCGGCACGGACTATTCGGCGATCCGCATCGAGGCGGCGCACGACGTCCCGCTATTCGCCGTCTCCGAGGGCTCGACCTGGACCATAGCGCTGGGCCCCGGCCAGCAGGCCCCGCCGGCCATCGTGCGCCTGGCCCGCGACGGCGACAGCGGACCGGGCGCGCTGAAGGCGCCGGTCGCGGGGGCGACGCGGGTGATCCGCATGCCGGACCCCGAGGCCGGCGACACGCTCACGGTCGTCACCGCGCTGGGGCCGCCCAAGGGCCTGGCGTCGCGCCGCGACTACGTCCAGCTGGCCTTCCTGGCCTCGGTCCAGGGGCTGGCGATCCAGCCCAACGTCGACGACCTCCAGGTCCAGCGCGACGGCGACATCCTCCACGTCGGCCGCCCGGGGGGGCTGACGCTGTCGCCCACCTGGGTCGCCCAGCAGCGCCAGGCGGACCTCGGCACGCCGCAACCGGCCGCCATGCCGGCGCTGATCGACTACGACCGTTGGCCGAAGACGGGGGCGGGCGGGTTCCTGGCGCGCTATGACGCCCTGCTGGCGGCGGCCACGGCGGAAACCGGCAATCGCGACCGCGACGGCCCGGTCGCCGCGCGGATGGCGCTGGCCCGCTTCCTGGTGGGCTCGGAGCTCTCGTTCGAGGCGATCGGCGTGCTGAACGACGCCGCCCGCGCCCATCCGGAGCTGCTGGAGAACGCCGAGTTCCGCGGCCTGCGCGGCGTCGCCCGCGTCATGGCCCGCCGCTACAAGGAGGCCGACGCCGATTTCTCCGCCCCGGTGCTGGCGGACGACCCGGCGAGCGCGCTCTGGCGCGCCTACATCGCTTCCAAGCTGGCGCAATGGGCCGAGGCGCGCGCCCAGTTCGCCAAGGGCGCGGAGGCCTACGCCCTGGTCTCGCCGACCTGGAAGTCGCGCTTTGCCCGCGCCGACGCCGAGGCCGCGCTGCGCCAGGGCGACCTCGCCGCCGCCGAGGCGCGGATCAATCTGGCGCTGACGGAGAAGGTCGATCCGCTGGAGGAGCTCGCCACCCGCCTCGTCCAGGCCCGGGTGATCGAGCTGCAGGGGCACAAGGAACGGGCGCTGCGAATCTATCTGGCCATCACCGGCGCGCCGCTGGACTCGCTGGCCGCGCCCGCCCTGCTGCGCGCCACCCAGATTCGGCTGGAGCAAGGCGGGATCACCCCGGTCCAGGCGGCCCAGGTCTACGACAACCTGCGCTACCGTTGGCGCGGCGACGCCACGGAGCTCGAGACCATCCGCGCGCTCGGCCAGCTGGAGCTGGCGCAGGGCCGCTTCCGCGAGGCGCTGGAAGCGCTGCGCTCGACGGGCGGGCGGGCGCCGGACCTGCCCGAGGCGGTGCAGCTGCAGGCCGACCTGCAGGCGGCGTTCCGCTCGCTGTTCCTCGACGGCCTGGCCGATGGGCTGGAGCCCGTCCAGGCGCTGGCCTTGTTCTACGACTTCAAGGAGCTGACGCCGCTGGGCGCCGACGGCGACCTGATGGTGCGCAAGCTGGTGCGGCGGCTGGTCGACGTCGACCTGCTGCCCCAGGCCGCCGAGCTCCTGAAGTACCAGGCCGACAA
>CBJNAS010000269.1:0-5014 GCA_966434565.1 uncultured Phenylobacterium sp. | reverse complement strand
AAGTGAGCTTTTCACGTTCGCCCGCTTTCCGATCCGCTGCCCGCGTCCGGGCGCCTTCTGGAAGCGGAATAAAATAGATGGCTTGACACCGCAAGCGAAATCGAAAGAGTGAAAAAAAACGTCAGATCGACGAAATCTTGAGCCACTTTCCATTTTTGACGAAATCCCGTAACGGTCGTCGGACCGACGGATGGCGTCCCGGAGGCCTTTGAGTTCTCGAGAGGTTTGCATGAGGAAAATGGTCAATGCCGGGGCGGTGGCGCCCCCACCCCCCAATGACGACATCGGCAGGGCTCGGCGGCTCGAGCTCTACCGGTCGCAGTTTCGCCTTCGCGAAGCGGAACAGCGTGCGTTCGACCTGTTCCTGCAAAATCTCGTCAAGGGCACCAGCCACCTGTCGCTTGGCCAGGAGGCGATCGCTGCCGGTTGTGCGGCGGCAATGGAGCCTGGCGATCTCAGCTTCTGCACTTACCGCGGCCATGCACACACGCTCGCGCGCGGCGTTTCGGTGGAGAAGGTGCTCGGCGAGTTGATGGGCCGCGACAACGGACTGATGCGCGGCAAGGGCGGGTCGATGCACCTAACCTCCGTCGAGCATGGCGTGATGGGATCCTACGCGATCATCGGCGCGCATCTGCCGATCGCCTGCGGGGCGGCGTGGCGGGCGCAGTATAAAGGCCAGTCGGACGTGTCGGTCTGCTTCTTTGGTGACGGGACGACAAATATCGGCGCCTTCCATGAGGCCATCAACTTCGCAGTAATCTGGAAATTGCCCGTTGTATTCGTCTGCGAGAATAACCTATACATGGAATATACGCCAATTTCGGAGGTGACCGCAGTCGAGTCGCCCGCGGCCGATCGGGCGAGCGCCTATGGGCTGCCCAGGATCTGTATCGACGGAAACGACGCCGACGTCGTCTATCGCACGATGAAGGAGGCGTTCGGCAAGGCGCGGAGCGGGGAGGGGCCGTCGCTGATCGAATGCCTGACGTACCGGCATTCCGGCCATTCGCGCGCGGACCCCGCGAAGTATCGTCCCGAGGGAGAGCTGGAGCGCTGGAAGCTGCGCGATCCGCTGAAGATCTACAAGGATCGGTTGATCCAGTTCGAAATTCCCGATGCCGAGATCGAGGCGATCGAGCGAGACGTCCGGCGCGAGGTCGATGAGGCGACCGAAGCCTGCAAGGCCGCGCCGACGACCTCGACGGACATCCTGTTCACCGACGTTTACGCCGATGGAGGCTGGGCATGGCGGAACTGACCTACCGCGACGCCGTCGCCCGCGGGATCGCGCAGGAGATGGAACGCGACGAGGACGTCGTGTTTCTGGGCGAAGACGTGGCCAAGGCCGGCGGCGTGTTCAAGGCGACCGTCGGCCTGCTCGAGAAATTCGGTCCGCGGCGGGTTCGCGATACGCCGATCTCGGAGCAGGCGATTCTGGGCGCTGCGATGGGCGCTGCGATGACCGGGCTCAAGCCTATCGCGGAGATCATGTTCGCGGACTTCATCGCCGTCTGCTACGACTACATCGCCAACGAATTCCCCAAGAGCCGCTACATGACGAACGGGCAGGTCAAGTGCCCGCTGGTCGTTCGCGTCGGCAATGGCGGCGGTGCGCGCTTTGGCGCGCAGCATAGCCAGAGCGTCGAAAACTGGTGCATGCAGTTTCCCGGCCTGAAGGTCGTGTCGCCCTCGTCGCCGGTAGATGTTGTCGGCCTGCTCGCCGCGGCGGTGCGCGATCCGGACCCGGTCATTTTCCTCGAGCATAAGTCGCTCTATGCCACCAAGGGCGAAGTCCCTGACGGCGAGATCGTCGACACGCTGGGCACGGCGAAGATCCTGCGCCCGGGCGCCGATTGCACGCTGATTGCGCTCGGCATGATGGTCCCACGGGCCTTGGCAGCCGCCGAGCAACTGGCCGAAGCCGGCATCAGCTGCGAGGTCGTCGATGTCCGCTCGCTCGTACCGCTGGATACACAGACGATACTCGCCTCCGTGGCGCGAACCCACCGGGTCTTCACCATCGAGGAAAATCCCCGCGTGCTGGGTTGGGGCGCCGAGATCGTCTCGATCATCGCCGACGAAGCCTTCTATGACCTGGACGGGCCGCCGGTGCGGATCACGACCCCGCACATACCTTTGCCGGCGGCCGACATCCTCGAGGATCTCGCTATCCCCAGCGTTTCGCGGATCGTCGAGACCGTCCGTCGCTCTATGTCGAGTTAGGAGCGGCCATGCCGGAAACGAGTTTCGAGGGGCTCAACACGGGGCTCTGGATCGGCGGGCGCTGGCGGAACGCCGCGGACGAGGGGCGCTTCGACGTCGAGAATCCCGCGACCGAGCAGGTCATCGCCTCGGTCGCCAGCGCTACCGTCGACGACTGCATCAGCGCTGTAGCGGCGGCGCAGGAGGCGTTTGCACCATGGGCCGCAACGCCGCCCCGCGTCCGCGGCGAAATTCTGCGCAAGGCCTACGAGCTGATGGTCCGCGATGGCGAACGCCTGGCCCGCATCATCACGATGGAAAATGGCAAGAGCCTTGCGGACGCACGGGGCGAAGTCGCCTACGCGGCCGAATTCTTCCGCTGGAATGCCGAGGAAGCGGTTCGCATCGTCGGCCAGATGTCGACGGCTCCAAGCTCCGGGGCGCGCATACTGGTCAATCACAAGCCCGCCGGCGTGGCGCTGCTCGTCACCCCGTGGAACTTCCCCGCGGCGATGGCGACCCGAAAGGTCGGGCCCGCGCTGGCGGCCGGCTGCACGGTGGTGATCAAGCCGGCTTCGGCGACCCCGCTCACGCTTCTCGCGCTGATGCCGATTCTTGAAGAGGCGGGCGTGCCGGCGGGTGTCGTTAATCTCGTTCCATCGCGCGCGTCGGGCAGCGTCGTGTCGGCGATGCTCGCAGATGAGAGGGTGCGCGTGATTTCCTTCACCGGGTCGACCGAGGTCGGCCGTACCCTGCTGAAGGCGGCCGCCGACAATGTCGTGCGACCGGCGATGGAGCTCGGCGGCAATGCGCCCTTCATCGTCTTCGAGGATGCCGACATCAATGCGGCCGTCGCCGGCGCGATGATCGCCAAGATGCGCAACATGGGCGAGGCTTGCACCGCGGCGAACCGCTTCTACGTCCACCGTTCCGTCAGTGAGGAGTTCAGCACCAAGCTGGCCGAGCGAATGGCGGCCCTCAAAATGGGCAACGGGCTGGACGAGGGCGTCGCCGTGGGCCCGTTGGTCAGCGCCGAGGCGCGCGACAAGGTCCATGCCCTGGTGCTCGACGCGCGTGGCAAGGGAGCAAGGCTGCTGACCGGCGGCGAGCGGGCGAACGGTGTTGGCCATTTCTACCCGGCCACGGTCCTGACCGAAGTTCCCGCCGACGCCGACATCGTCAGCAGCGAAATCTTTGGGCCGGTCGCGGCTATCCAGAGCTTCCTCTCTGAAGATGAGGTAATCGAGCAGGCCAATCTCAGTCCCTACGGCCTCGCATCCTATATTTACACGCAGGATCTGAGCCGGGGGCTTCGGGTGGCCGAGCGCCTCGAGGCGGGCATGGTCGGCCTGAACAGAGGGCTGGTGTCGGATCCGGCCGCCCCGTTCGGTGGTGTCAAACAAAGCGGGCTTGGCCGCGAGGGCGGGCACGAGGGCGTGCTGGAATACCTGGAAACGCAATACGTCTCGGTCAACTGGTAGCGGAGCCCCAGGCATGGACATTTTGATGCCCCAACTGGGCGAAACCGTAACCGAAGGCACCATCATTAGCTGGCAGCGCGCCGTGGGCGACAGGGTCGCGCCCGGCGATGTCCTCTTCGAGATCGAAACCGACAAGACCACGATGGAGGTGCCGGCCACCAGCGCCGGGTCGATCACCGAAATCCGCGTGCCCGCCGGCCAGGTCGTGCCTGTGGGCGCCGTCGTCGCGATCATCATGGGCGACGGCGAAGTCGTCGCCGAGGCGTCGCCGGTGGACCGGGTCGTATCGCCCGTGGCTGCCCCGCCGGCGCCGGCGCCCGCACCCACACCCGCACCGCTCCCGAGCGCCCCGGCGGTCGTGAAACGAGAGCTTGATCCGTTCAACGCGGTGCGCACGCCCGAGCGCAATTTCGGGCCGGCCGCGCTGTCCAGCGGCGTGCGCGTGACGCCGCTCGCACGGCGGCTCGCGGTCGAGCGGGGGATCAGCCTTGCTACGCTGGCGGGTTCTGGTCCGCACGGACGCATCGTCGCCAGGGACATCCGGGAAGCCAGGCCGCCGGCGGTCGAAGCCGCTTCCCCGGCGCCATCGGCGCTCGCGTCGGGCGTGAAGGCTGACCAGGTCAAGGCGCTTTATGCCGACACGCCCTTCGTGGAAGTCGAGGTGGACGGGATGCGGCGCACAATCGCGCGACGGCTCGTCGAATCGAAGCAAACCGTGCCGCATTTCTACCTGACGGCCGACATCGATATAGAGCGGCTGCTGGAGCTGCGGCGGCAGGTTAATGAGGGCCGCACGACCAAGATTTCCGTCAATGATTTCGTGGTCAAGGCTTATGCCCGGGCGCTGATGGCGTCCCCCGCGGCCAACGCCGTGTGGGCCGAGGACAGGATCCTGCGTTTCGCGCGGGCGGATGTCGGCGTGGCCGTTGCCGTGGAGGGCGGGCTGTTCACGCCGGTCGTGCGCAGCGCGGACAGCAAGAGCCTATCGGCGATCGCCGAAGAGATCCGCGATCTCGCCGAGCGCGCGCGCGCGCGGAAGCTCGAGGCGCACGAGTATCAGGGCGGATCGGGATCGGTTTCCAATCTCGGGATGTACGGCGTGCGGGAATTCGCCGCGATCATCAGCCCCCCGCAGGCGACCATCCTGGCTGTTGGAGCTGCCGCGCGGCGCCCGGCGGAGAGGGCGGACGGGAGCGTGGTCTTCACTTCGCAGATGACGGTGACGCTGTCCTGCGACCACCGGGTGGTCGACGGGGCCGTGGGTGCGGAGCTGCTGCGAGAGTTCAAGGCCATTCTCGAAGAGCCGCTGCGCGTCCTGCTCTGAAAGC
>CBJNAS010000268.1:0-5015 GCA_966434565.1 uncultured Phenylobacterium sp. | reverse complement strand
ACTACTGGCGCCAGCACCGGCTGCGCATCAAGGTGGCGCGGATCTTCAACACCTATGGCCCGCGCATGCATCCCAACGACGGGCGGGTGGTGTCGAACTTCATCGTCCAGGCGCTGAAGGGCGAGCCGATCACCCTCTACGGCGAGGGGCTGCAGACCCGCTCCTTCTGCTATGTCGACGATCTGGTCGAGGGCTTCCTGCGCCTGATGGACACGCCCGACGAGATCACCGGCCCGATCAACCTCGGCAATCCCGGCGAGTTCACCATCCGCGCCCTGGCCGAGAAGGTGGTCGAGATGACCGGCTCGGCCTCGCCCATCGAATATCGGCCGCTGCCGCAGGATGACCCGCAGCAGCGCCAGCCGGACATCGCCAAGGCCCGCGCCATCCTCGACTGGGCGCCCACGGTGCAGCTGGACGAGGGGCTGCGCCGCACCATCGCCTATTTCGACGGGCTGCTGCGCCGTGGCGACGCCTGACCCGTAACGCAGTTCAGCGAACGCTTGCCGGGGGGCTCGGCGAGGCGCACCCTCCCTACACAAAAGACAAGGGGAGGTGATTCATGCGTAAGCTGATGCTGGCGGGCGCCCTGTTTGCGGGCCTGGGGCTCGCGACTTTGGGACTGGCGGGCTGCGAACAGTCGAAGAGCCAGGCCGACGAGGCGACCGACGCCCAGCCCGCCGCCAAGAAGTCCCTGTCACGGCCCGCGCCGCTCTACGCCGGTCAGGAGCAGATCCTGCAGGTCGACGCCGCCAGCGTCGCGCCCGGCGCGGCCGACGGCAGCCTGGCGCTGCAGGCCAGCGGCAAGACGCCCACCGGCGGCTACTATGAGCTCGCCTTCCTGCCGAGGATCAACGCCGCCCCGCCGCCGGACGGGATCTATGACGTCGACGTCATCGGCTACAAGCCGCAGACCGCCACCGCCCAGGCGGTGACCCCGGTGCAGGTCAAGGGCGAATGGGCGGGCTATCCCAAGGCGCGCCTGAAGGGGGTGCGCTTCATCGCCCGCAACAACAGCGTGGTGGCCATGATGCCGGTCGGCGGCTGAGCTTTTCCGCCCTTCACACGTCCGCGCCGAACGCCCCCTCCGTCTCCCGCCTTGCGGCGGGAGCCACTTCCGCCGCTGCGCGGTGGAGCTGTCGCCGAAGGCGACTGAGGGGGCGTTCAGGCCCTCGTCGGCGCACATCCAGGCCGGATCGTCACGGCGCATGGCTTTCGCCCTTGGCTTAGCGAGCAGGAGGCCTTCCGGGTCCCGGTCGGCCGCGCAACACAAGGTCGTGCAACCGTCTCCGGCGCCGGGCATAAGGGCGCAAACCCGGAGATGAACCATGATGAGGATGTCCTTCTCGGCGACGATCGCCCTGGCCGCCAGCGCGCTGTTGCTGTCCGGCTGCGGCAAGTCCCAGCAGGGCCAGTCCGCCGCCCCCGCGGCCGGCGGCCCCGTCATCTCGGGGGCGGGCGCGACCTTCCCCGCGCCCATCTACGCCCGCTGGGCCGAGGCCTATAAGGAACAGACGGGGCTCACCCTGAATTACCAGGCGATCGGCTCGGGCGGCGGTATCAAGCAGATCGAGGCGAACACCGTCGACTTCGGGGCCAGCGACAAGCCGTTGAAGCCTGACGACCTCGACAAGAACGGACTATACCAGTTCCCGACGGTGATCGGCGGCGTGGTCCCGGTGATGAACCTGCCGGGCGTGCAGCCGGGCCAGGTGAAGCTGACCGGGGCGCTGCTCGCCGACATCTACCTGGGCGTGGTGAAGGCCTGGAGCGATCCGAAGATCGCGGCGGCCAACCCCGGCGTGAAGCTGCCGAACCTGCCGATCACGGTGGTGCATCGCTCCGACGGCTCGGGGACAAGCTTTCTCTACACCTCCTATCTGACGGCCAAGAGCCCGGACTGGGCGAAGAAGGCGGGCGCCAGCGATTCCGTGCAGTGGCCGACCGGGATCGGCGGCAAGGGCAACGACGGGGTGGCGGCCTTCGTCGAGCAGACGCCCGGCGCGATCGGCTACGTCGAATACGCCTTCGCCGCCCAGAACAAGCTGACCTTCGCGGAGCTGCAGAACAAGGACGGCCAGTTCGTCGCCCCGACCGCCGACGCCTTCGCCGCCGCGGCCAACGGCGCCGACTGGACCCACGCGCCCGGCAATTATCTGCTGCTGATCGACCAGGCCGGCGCCCGGTCCTGGCCGATCACCGGGGCGACCTTCATCCTGATCCACAGGCAGCAGGCCGACGCCGCAAAGGGCAAGGCGGTTCTGGGCTTCTTCGGCTGGGCCTACAAGAACGGCGACGCCGCCGCCGCCCAACTCGACTACGTCGCCTTGCCCGGCGCGGTGAAGGACCTCGTGCGCAAGCAGTGGGCGGACATCAAGGACGCCGGCGGCAAGCCGGTCTACGCTGGGTGATTGGGGCGACCTGGGAAAGCCCTCGATGTGATCTTGAACGTCCCCTCAGTCGCCTTCGGCGACAGCGCCCCCGCTTTGCCGTGGAGCATCTTGGCTCCAGATCCTCCGCCGCGCACGCGGCTGGCGAACCGAGGCGTCACTTCAGTGGGGGCCTCGCCCGCGTCAGGCGGGAAGGGCCGCCGCGGTGCGCGCTGCGCTGCGCCGGCGGTGCAAAAGGCTCCCGAGTGTGGCGCCGAACAGGTTCAGAATTCCTGCACCGAACAGCAGGTTTGAAATGCCTGTGAAAGTATAATCCACCGGTCGGTCCAACAATAAGTAGAAAGCCTCTATCCCAAAGCCTGCGCACGCGATGAGGGTCTGAATACCGATCCACCAGCTAACAAAGAAGAATGCGAGCGGGAGCAACCCTGTCGCATAAATACCGTCGGCCATCAGGTCAAAGGCGGTCGTGCGCGGCCCGTATAGCTGCAAAAGGGTGTGGATCGCGACGTTGAACAGCAGCCACAGCGCGCCGAGCCGTTCGGGACGCCCGCCCTTCAGCACGGCGAAGGCGACCGTGGCCAGGAGGGCGATATCGAGGAGATAGACTTCGAGCAAATCACACCTGCGCGCCCGAGATCATCGTGCGCGCAGGTTAAGATTTTCAGATCAGCTGACCGCTTCGCGCGCGGCGACCTCGTCCTCGGTCTCAGCGCCCGGCGGCTTGTAGCCACCATACCCCGTGGTGCGGATGCCGAGATGGCCGCCGAGTTGCTCGAACCGGCGGTGGCTGGCGGTGAGGCTGGTGCGCGCCTCCTGCAGCAGCGACATGGCTTCCATGGCCTTGGCGAGGCCGGCGTTGGTCGCCACCGCGGAGACGTTCATGTCCGCCTGGGCTTCCTGCACGTCACGGATCAGATCCATGAGCGAGCAAATAGTGTCGTCGATATGCTTTTCACCCGAGTGGAGCTTCGCGGCGATACGCTTGCCCCAGAACGCCTTATCCATGACCCCAGCTCCATTAAGCTTAAGAACTCATTAAGCTTAACCAAGACTTAAGGAATGCGCCAAATGGTTTTTCGTTAACGCCGATACGATCATCCCGTGTGGTTTGCGTTAACCATAGTTTCAATGATGAGCGAGCGGATGACCTGGCTCTACTCAACGTCGCGTCGCCCGGAGCTTGCGCGCGCAGCCGCCGCGCGCCGCAGCGGACGGCGCGTGATGCGGGCCAGGAGAAAATCTCTAAGGCTGTGACAATGCGTCCCGGCCGTCCGAGGCCGGAAAATCCGCTGGAGATCGTTAAGAATCGAGGCCGGGCATGCCAACGCCTTTCCCCTCTGGCGGGAAAAAGGGCCGCTCGCCGGGACAATGACGCCGTGCAGCGTCACGTCGCGGAACGTCGTGCATCCCGGCCGGTGTGGGGGCGGGTCGAAGCGCAGATGTCCGGGGCGACGAGGTCCCGCCGACCCGGGCCGGAGGGGCCCGCCGCCGCCTTCGAGGGAGGCTCAGTCGAGCTTGGCGACGTCCGATTTCGAAAGTCTGGTCACATAGCTCGGCTTGGCCAGCACCGCCGGACGCAGGCCGTGCAGGCTGTTGCCCAGGAACCAGCGGCCGTTCGCGAGCCGGCCGAGCGTGAGCTCGCCTTCCACCGCGCGACCTTCGGCGATCAGGCTGGCGCGCAGCACGCCGGGCAGCGCGCCCTGGTCGACCGGCGGCGTCACCAACCGGCCGTCCGCCTCCAGGAAGACGCTGTTGCGCGAGCCGTCGGCGATCCGCCCGGCCCGGTTCAGCAGCAGGGTCTCGTCGAAGCCTGCCTCCTGCGCCAGGGCGAAGGCGCGTTCGTGCGCCGCGCGGCGGGTCGTCTTGTGCCGCAGGAAGGGGTCGGCCGCGTCGATCGGCTCGGCGGCGATCGCCACGCGCAGCGGCGCGGCAGCGGACGCGGGCGCGTCCAGCGCGGCGGCGGTCACCGCCAGCCGTCCCGCGCGCGAGAGCTCCCCGCGCACCCGCTGGTCGCCCGTGCGCAGCGTCCAGTCCGCCGCGGCGGCTTCGAACACCGCCTGGACGGCGGCCCTGTCGAAGGCGAAGCCGAGCTGGTCCGCCGAGCGTTGCAGGCGGTCGAGATGGCCGGCCAGCCGTACGAATCCCTCGCCGGGGCGCCAGCGCAGGGTCTCGATCAGGCCGAAGTCGCCGGCGAGCTCCGTCAGCACCCGGGCCTTCAGCAGCGCCTCCTCATATTCCGCCGCCGGATCGGAGTCCGCCACGATGCCGCCCCCTACGCCGTAGGTTCCGCGCCCATCCGCGCCGAGCACGGCGGTGCGGATGGCGACATTGAAGCTCAGGTCGCCGTCCGGCGCGAGCCAGCCGATCGCCCCGGTGTAGACCCCACGCGGCTCATCCTCGAGCTCGGCGATGATCTCGTTCGCGCGGATCTTCGGCGCGCCGACGATCGAGCCGCAGGGGAAGAGGGCGGCAATGCGCCCGCCGAGCCCGAGCCCCGTCCGCGGCCGGCCGGTGGCCGTCGAGGTCAGGGTGTGCAGGGTGGGATAGGTCTCCACCGAGAATAGCGCTTGCGTGCGCACGCTGCCCGGCTCGCAGATCCGCGACAGGTCGTTGCGCAGCAGG
>CBJNAS010000267.1:0-5063 GCA_966434565.1 uncultured Phenylobacterium sp. | reverse complement strand
TGAGCTGGAGGGTGGAGGCGACGATCGCCACCGGATCGCGGTGGGTCCAGATGCAGCGGGCGTCCGGGAAGCAGCTGAGGAAGACATCCAGGACGAAGCTGTGAAAGATGCCCTTCAGCACCCAGCGGCGGGGCGGGCAGCGCCATTGCAGGTGCTGCAGCAGCTCCCGCAGGAAGGCGTAGGCCCGCGCCGGATCGTCGGTGCTGGTGTCCACGGGGAAGTAGGGCGTGCGGAAGTAGCGCGTCGGATAGTCCGACAGGAAGTCGAGGGCGAAGAGCTCCTCGTCCTCGACCGGCGCGCATATGCCGAGGTCATGATAGGGATGACCACGCAAGATGCCGGTGGAGGCGATCCAGCCGGCGAGGTCCTGATAGGCCGCCGTGGTCCGCGCCACCTCCCCCGGCCCGTCGCCAAGCCCGGGCGGCGGCGAGGGATGCATCGCCTCGGCCCAGGTCACCCGGCGGTTGGCGGGGTCGCAGCCGAGCAGGCACTGCATCACCGTCGTGCCGGTGCGCGAAAACCCGATGACCACGATCGGCGCGGCGACTTGCTCCTCGGCGATCCCGGGATGGAGGCGCCGGTCGCGCTCGAGCCGCAGGCGAGCCGCAAGCGTCGCTTCCACCTGGGCGCTGGCCGCCTGGATGTTCTCCCACGTGAAGTCCGCCGTGGCGTTGAACCGCGCCAGAGTCCGCTCCAGCCGCTCGCGTACGCCGTCGGTAAGATAGGCTCCGAGCCCGGTCGCCGCCTCCGTGCGCCGGATCACCTCGGCAGGCTCGAGGCGGAGCCTGGTCTCACCGTCGCCCCCGGCCGGCCCCCTCCGGACGAGCCTCTTCGCCTCCGCCATCCGTTCTCCTCCCGCGCCGCCAGGTTCGCGGCCGGCGGCTGCAGCCCAGCCGTCGCCCGCGTCGCGGTCATGTGCGGCCGCTCCGGCGCCGCTCGAGCAAGTCTTAAGCCCGATCCCCTGCCCCACAACCGCGCCCGCCCCAAAAAGCGGGCCACGGCCCGTCTCATCGGCTGCTCGATGGCGCGGTGGCCCCGCCGTCAGGCGCGCGGGGTATGGTCGACGGCCAGCCGCTTCAGCTTCAGGCTGGTGATCTTCCAGGCCCCGTCGATCCGCTCGTAGCTCTCGAAGTAGTGGCCATAGCCGTGCAGCGCCCGAAGCGGCATGTCGGCCGCCTCGCTCCAGCGCAACATGTCCTCCATGGCCCAGATGCCGGTCGCGGTCGTGGCGGAGGTGATGGAGATCTCGGGACAATGTCCGTGATGGATGGAAATCGCGTGGGTCAGCGGGACGCTGGCGGCTGCCACGATCTTGTCGCGGCCGGTGACCACGCACCCCGGAACGTCATCGCTGATGTCGAACAGCGCGTCCTCCGCGAACACGTCGGCGAAGCCGTTCCAGTCCTTGGTGTCGACGCAGCGGAAGTACCGCGCCTTCAGCGCACGGATCTCCTCCAGCGCAACGAGCTTCTCCAGTGCATCCATCTGACCGTCCTCCCGCGCGGGCCGTTTCGCGATCTCGGCGCCTCCGACGGCGCGAGGCGCTTCGCCTCGCCGTCCATTCCCGCGCCCGGGTCATGTTAGATCCTGCGCCGCCCCGCCGGAAGCGGCGCCGGCGGATCGGTCTATTGCGCGACCTCCTCGCGTTTGATGAAAAGGCGACGCTGGGATGTTCATCCTGCGCGACCTCAGCGAGGCTCCGCCATGCCCGACACCGTCCCTCACGCCATTTTCGCTGCGGCCGAGCGGTACGGCTCCAAGATCGCCGTCGTCGACACGGAGGCGGACCGGCGGATCAGCTTCATCGAGCTCGTCGCGGAAGCCCGTGGGTTCGCCCGGGCGCTGATCGCCGCGCGACATCGGCCGGGCGAGGCGGTCGGGCTCTGGGCGCCCAACGGCGCGCGCTGGATCGTGGCGGCGATCGGATCCCTCTGCGCCGGCGGCGTGCTGGTGCCGCTGAACACCCGGCTGCGGGGCCGCGAGGTCGCCGATATCGTCGATCGCGCCGAGGTCCGGCTGCTGGTCTGCGCAGGCGACTTCCTGGGGCAGGACTATCCGGCGATGCTGAACGGGCGCGCGACGCCACGCCTGCGGCAGGTCATCGCGACGGCCCCCCACGGTGGCGCGAGCGAGCGGCCAGTGTCGGACTGGGCCGAGTTCATCGCCGGTGCAACGAACGCGAGCGAGGGCGAGCTCGAGGCGCGGCTGGCCGAGCTCACGCCGCAGTCCATCGCCGACATGATGTTTACCTCCGGCACGACCGGCCTGCCGAAGGGGGCGGTGTTCACCCACGAAAAGACGCTGCTCGCCGGACGCATGTTCGCCGAGGTCACGGGGCTCTCGGGCGAGGATCGCGTCCTTCCCTTCGGACCGTTCTCGCATACCGCGTCTTACAAGGGCGGATGGCTGGCCTCCATTCTCACCGGCGCGACGATCTACGCCCGCAACCTCGCCGACGCCGTCTCGACCATGCGCCTGGTGAGCGACGAGCGGATCACCTTCATGCCCTGCCCTCCCACGGTGCTGCAGACCATACTGGCCGACCCGCAGCGCGCGGCCTTCGACCTTTCGAGCCTTCGGTTCGTCTCGACCGGCGGAACCATGGTGCCGCTGGACCTGGTCCGGCGCGTCCGCGACGAACTCGGCGTGGACCATGTCGCCACCGGCTATGGGCTGACCGAGTGCGAGGGAACGGCCACCTTCACGCGGGCGGACGACCCGCTAGAGATCATCGCCGAGACTGCCGGCCGCGCCGCACCGGGCGTGGAGGTCAAGTGCGTCCGCACCGACGGCTCGGTCGCGGAGATCGGCGAGGCCGGAGAGGTGTTCATCCGCACGGCCAAGAACATGGTCGGCTATCTGAACGATCCGCAGGCCACGGCCGAGGCGCTGACGGCGGACGGCTGGCTGCGCACCGGCGACCTGGGGCGGCTGGATGCGGCCGGTAACCTGACCATCACCGACCGCCTGAAGGACATGTACATCGTCGGCGGCTTCAACTGCTATCCGGCGGAGATCGAGCGTGTCCTCTCGACCCTGCCGGGCGTGCTGCATTGCGCTGTGGTCGGGGCGCCCGACGAGCGTCTCGGCGAGGTGGGGCGCGCCTTCGTCGTCCGTGCGCCTGGAACCTCGCTCAGCGAGGCCGAGATCCTGGCCTGGTGCCGCGAGAACTTCGCCAACTACAAGGCGCCGCGTTCGGTGCGCTTTGTGGACGCCCTGCCGACCAACGCATCCGGCAAGGTGATGAAGCAGTTGCTGCGGACCGCCGACGGAGTGTGAGCGCGCGGCCGGGTGGCGCGCTCAGACGAGGTCCAGCCGCCGGCGCCGGCCCTGGAAGGAGAGCAGCGGGTCGCGCGGTGCGGCCCGAAGCGCGCCTGCGGTCTTGGCCGGCCTGCCGATTCGCGGAAGGCGCGGCTTTCGGGCGGATGAAGTGAAGGTGGTCCGCGCGCCGGGCGATTTGCGGAAATCGGCTTGCGCCACCAAAAATTGGAAAAGACGCCGCTGCGGGGAGCAGCGGTGAGTTCGAGATTCGAGGATTCAGATTCAGCGCGTCGCTTTCCTCATGAAAACAGGGTGTTAGGGGCGGATTCCTGACTGTCCGGGGGAGACTTCCTGACCGGGCGGGGGCGGTAGCCTGACCGGCTGGGGGGCGGGTCCTGACCTGGCGGGGTATCCTGACCGCGTGGGGGCGACTTGCCCGAATCACCCCGGCGGCCCAGCCTGACTTGCGTTTTGACCACAGGTCAGGAACCCTGTCTTCGCCCTGACCTGGGAGAATCGGGCTGACGCCGCAGGAGGACATCGCCGAGCCGGAGGACGACCGGGAGGATGCGCCCGGCCGCGCGATGCGCGTGGCCCATGCCCTGCAGGCGCGAGCGGGCGAGGACTTCGCCAAGCCCGGCAATCTGGTCGAGGTCAGGTTCGTCAAGGGCCAGTCCCTGAGCCTCACAGCCGCGCGGCTGCTTGCGCTGATGATCCTCACGGCCGGCGGCGACGCCTGGCGGCCGGTCGCGCACAAGATGCGCAAAGTGGACATCCGCCGCGGGCACAAGGGCAACGAGCGGATCGCCGACATGCTCGAGGAACTGCACCGCACCCTCTTCGCCATCGACGACCTCTCCTGGCGCGGCCGCAAGGCGACGAAGCGGTTCCCACTGATCCAGTCCTCTCGCGAGGAGGTGGAGGAAGAGGGCGCGGAGAGCGGCTGGATCGAGTGGGAGTTCACACCCGATGCGCGCCGACTGATCCGCGAGTCCGAGACCTACGCCGTCCTCAACCGCCAGGCGGTGTTGGGGTTCAGGTCGAGCTATGCGTTGCGCCTCTACGAGATCGGGGCCTTGCGGCTGCACCGGCGCCAATCGAGCTGGCGGGGGGACGTCACCGCGTTGCGCGCGGCGTTCGGCATCGCGCCGGAGCTCTACAAGGACTTCGCCCAGATGCGGCGCAAGGTGCTGGATCGGGCCAAGGCGGAGATCGACCAACTGGCCCACTTCACCGTCGAATGGCGCGAGGTGCGTCGTGGTCGCGCGGTCGTGGAGGTGGAGTTTCATTTCCTGCCGAAGGACGCGCCAGAACAGCTGGCGGCCGTGGCGGAGAACGACCGGCATTCGGCCGGGCGGCGCGCGCGCCGCGAGGGTGCGGTGGAGGTGGTTGTGGTCGAGCCCCCTCCCCTGCCCGCTCCCGCTCCCGCTCCCGCGGTCGCCCGCCGCGCGACCGACGCGGCAAAGATGGCGCGGCGGTCGCCACCCGTCGGGGCGGTCCGTTTCCCGGGCGGCAGCCTGATGTATGCCGCCGGCCCCTTCGCCGACATTGCGCGCCAGCATGGCGGTGGCTGGGATAAGGACATCATCGCGAAGGCCTATCGCGACCAGATGGGCGACCGGCTCGATGGCCTGAGCGGCGCGAAGCTGATCAAATCCTGGACCGGGTTCTGTCAGGCCTTCGCGGCGCGACGCGGCCGGCCCTGACTCGTGATTGCCCCCGTGGACTCGCGGCCGGGCCCCCGCTGGCGGCGCATTAAGGGCGCACCAGCCAAGGGCCCGCCGACCGCTCGGACCATCCCG
>CBJNAS010000266.1:0-5118 GCA_966434565.1 uncultured Phenylobacterium sp. | reverse complement strand
TGCGCTTCGGCCTGATCCCGGAGTTCATCGGCCGCCTGCCGGTGATCGCCACCCTGGACGACCTCGACGAAAAGGCGCTGGTGAAGATCCTCACCGAGCCGAAGAACGCCTTCGTCAAGCAGTACGTCCGGTTGTTCGACATGGAGAACGTGGGGCTGACCTTCACCGAGGACGCGCTGAACGCGGTGGCCCGCAAGGCGATCCAGCGCAAGACCGGCGCGCGCGGCCTGCGCTCGATCCTGGAAGGCATCCTGCTCGACACCATGTACGAGCTGCCGACCTACGACGGGGTCGAGGAGGTGGTGGTCAACGCCGAGGTGGTGGAGGGCCGCTCCCAGCCGCTGCTCATCTATTCCGAGCGCCGCGACAAGGGCGGCGCGGCCTGAGCCGATCCGTTTTCCTTCACCTCTCCCGCAAAGCGGCGGGAGGGAAACCGCCCGCCTAGCGCAGCCACAGAAGGCCACGGTCGCCGCCGTGCGCCCAACGGTGTTCGGCGGCGGCGTCATGACGCCGCCTCCAGTGCGGCTCCCTTACGACTTCACCCGCACATACTCCCCCGGCGCGTCGCAGAGCGGGGGCAGTGGGCCGGCGGCGGGGTCGCGGGCGGGGACCATCGGGCCGGAGCGGGCCTTCAGCCATTCGGCCCAGTGCGGCCACCAGGAGCCGGGGTGCTCGGCGGCGTCCGCCATCCAGGCGTCGAAGGTCTCGGGCAGCTGCGGGTTGGTCCAGTGCTGGTATTTTTTGGCGGCCGGGGCGTTGATGACCCCCGCGATGTGGCCGGAGCCCGCCATGGTGAAGGTCACCGGCCCGCCGAACAGCCGGGCGCTCTTGTAGACCGAGTTCACCGGGGCGATGTGGTCCTCCTTGGAGGACTGCATGTAGATCGGCGTCTTGACCGTTCCGGGGTGCAGCTGCACCCCGTCGATCACCAGCTCGCCCCGGGCGAAGGCGTTTTCCACGTAGAACTTGCGCAGGTAGAAGAGGTGCAGGGTCTTCGGCATGCGCGTCTGGTCGGAGTTCCAGAAGAGCAGGTCGAACGGCTTGGGCTCCTTGCCCATCAGATAGTTGTTGATGAAGAACGACCAGATCAGGTCGTTCGAGCGCAGCATGTTGAAGGTCTCGGCCATCGCCTGGCCCGAGAGCACGCCGCCGGCGGCGTCCATCCGCCGCTCCACCTCCTGCAGCCAGGCCTCGTTGGTGAACAGCAGCAGATCGCCGGCCTCGGTAAAGTCGTGCTGGGCGGCGAAGAAGGTGGCCGAGTTCACCGGCGTCACGCCCTTGGCGGCCATGTGCGCCAGGCTGACGGCCAGCAGGGTGCCGCCGATGCAGTAGCCGACGGTGTTGACGTGGGGCGCGCCGGACTGGCGCATGGCCGCGGCCGTGCCTTCGTAGATCCCCTGGCGCATGTAGTCCTCGAAGGTCTTGCCGGCCAGCGAGGGGTCGGGATTGACCCAGGAGGCGAGGAAGACGGTGATTCCCTGCCGGGTGAGCCAGCGGATCATCGAGTTCTCGGGCCTGAGATCGAGGATGTAGTACTTGTTGATCCACGGCGGGAAGATCACCAGCGGGATCTGGCAGACCTCTTCCGTCGCCGGCGAAAACTGGATCAGCTCGATCAGCTCGTTGCGGAACACCACCTTTCCCGGCGCGGTGGCGACGTTGCGGCCGATCTCGAACTTCTCGTAGTCGGTCTGGGCGATGGCCAGGTCGCCGTTGCCGCGGCGCAGGTCGGCGGCGAAGTTCTCCACCCCGCGCACCAGGCTCTCGCCGCCGGTGGCCATCAGCTCCTTCAGCGCGACGGGGTTGGAGGCCAGGAAGTTGGTCGGGGCGAAGGCGTCGGTGAGCATTTTCATGAAGAACTCGACCCGGCGCTTGTCCATCGGCTCGACGTTCTCGACGTTCGCCACCAGGTCGTTCAGCCAGTTGGACGTCAGTAGGTAGGACTGCTTGATGACGTCGAAGACCGGATTTTCCTGCCAGAGGGGATCGGCGAAGCGCTTGTCGCCCTGATCCGGCGTGACCACCGGTTCGGCCTTTTCCCCGGCCATCTTCCGCATGGCCGCCTCCCACAGCTCCAGGTAGCCGGTGAAGAGCTTGCTCTGGGCCTGCAGCAGCCGGTCGGGGTGGGCCACGAGGTGGCCCATGACGTCGGTCAGCGCCGGCGCCACATGGAAGGGATCGGGCGAGAGCGTCGCCGGGCGCTCGGCGTTCATCAGCGCCACCTCGGCGATGGCGCCCTGGGCCGCCACGGCGGCGCGGGCCAGGTTCATCGACAGCTTCTCGAGCTGCCCCTGCTGCTCCTCGGTGAAAGCCGCCAGGCCGATCTCGGGGGCGCTCGGAGCCTCGGCGGCCGGGGCGGCGTCCTTCACCGCGTTGGGCTGGGCCGCCTCGACCAGGGCCTCGACCGATTCGGGGAGGGGCGGCTTGGGCGAGCCTTCCGGCGTCAGCGCGGCGCCCGCGCCGCCGGCGGAGGATTTCCGTTTGGCTCCGGCGGAGGGCGGTCGGGCGTGGCCTGAGCCAATGGACTGCTCGCTCATCAGGTACTCCTGCGGCGACGAAAGCGCGCGTGCTCTTCCGCCATCCGACATCATCGCATAAGACCATCGCTGAGATGAACGCGCTCGACCGCATTTTTGTGAACGCCGGCAAGTTTCGGGCGGCTGCCCGGATTGTAGGCGCAGCTTCGACGGCGGCCCTGGCCGCCGGCTGTGCAGCGGTTCACATCGCGGGCGTGCAGGTGGATCCGAGCTCGCCGGTCGCGCCTGAGGTGGCCAAGGTGGCGCGCGAGGCCAAGACCTATCCGAAGTTCAGCGACATTCCGCCCGCGCCCAGCGACGTGCGCCCGGCCCGCCAGTACGGCCAGCGCGCCAACGAGCTCAAGGCCGAGCGCGCGCAGCTCGACGCCGCCACGGCGCCAGGGACCTGGGCGCTGAGCAACACCCAGGGCTTCGCCAGCCGGGCGCGCAACCAGGCGGGGCCGGACTATGGCGCCTCCACCACCTCGCAGACCGAGAGCTTCGCCAACACCATCCGCAAGCGAGCTACCCCGCCTCCGCCGACGAATCCCTGAGGCGTCCGCGGAGGCGTAAAATTCCCTCACCACCGGCTTGGCTGACTCCCCACCGGGGGGCTATCCATGCCCCGTTTCAGCTCCCTTCGGCCGCGCCGGGCAGTTCGCGGCGCCAGAGCTCTTGCAAATGACCCCCGAATTCCACCGCATCCGCCGCCTCCCGCCCTACGTCTTCGAGGAGGTGAACCGCATCAAGGCCCGCCTGCGCGGTCAGGGCGTCGACATCATCGACTTCGGCATGGGCAATCCCGACATGCCGACGCCCAAGCACATTGTCGAGAAGCTGGTCGAGACCGCGCGCGATCCCAAGGCCGGCCGCTATTCGGCCTCCAAGGGCATCATCGGCCTCCGGCGCGCCATGGCCGGCTACTACGACCGGCGCTTCGGCGTGAAGCTCAACCCGGACACCGAGGTGATCGCCACCCTGGGCTCCAAGGAGGGCTTCGCCAACCTGGCCCAGGCGCTGACCGCGCCGGGCGACGTCATCGTCTGCCCGAACCCGGCCTATCCGATCCACGCCTATGGCTTCATCATGGCCGGCGGGGTGATCCGCCATGTGGCCGCGCCCTCGCCGGAGGAGTACCTGTCGGGCGTCAGCAAGGCGGTGAAGCATTCGGCCCCGCCGCCCAGCGTGCTGATCGTCAGCTACCCGTCCAATCCGACGGCGCAATGGGTCGACCTCGACTTCTACAAGGAGGTCGTGGCGCTGGCCCGCAAGCACGAGATGCTGGTGCTCTCCGACATCGCCTATTCGGAGATCTACTTCGAGGACAATCCGCCGCCGTCGATCCTGCAGGTGGAGGGCGCCAAGGACATCGCCGTCGAGGTCAACTCGCTCTCCAAGACCTACGCCATGGCCGGCTGGCGCGTCGGCATGGTGGTCGGTAACGAGCGGATGTGCTCGGCCCTGGCGCGGGTGAAGTCCTACCTCGACTACGGGGCCTACACGCCGATCCAGGTGGCCGCCGCCGCGGCGTTGAACGGGCCGCAGGACTGCGTCGAGGAGATCCGCGGCATCTACAAGAAGCGCCGCGACTGCCTGGTGGAATCCATGAAGCGCGCCGGCTGGGACATCCCCGCGCCGCCCGCTTCGATGTTCGCCTGGGCGCCGCTGCCGGAACAGTATCGCGAGGCCGGCTCCATGCTGTTCTCCAAGCTCCTGATCGAGGAGGCCGGCGTGGCGGTCGCCCCGGGCATCGCCTTCGGCGAATATGGCGAGGGCTTCGTGCGCATCGGCCTTGTCGAGAACGAGCATCGCATCCGCCAGGCGGCGCGCAACGTGAAGAAGTTCCTGAGCAACGCCGAGGAGATCCTCGGCCGTGCCCACAACACCATGGCGGCGCAATGAGCAAACGCGATTGGCGCATCGGCGTCGCGGGCCTGGGCACGGTCGGCGCGGGGCTTCTGAGGTTCGTCTCCGAGCGGCCGCACTTCGCCCCGGCCGGCGGCCGCGTCACGGTGAGCGGCGTCTCCGCCCGCTCGCGGTCCAGGCCGCGGCCGTTCGACATCGCGGGCCTGCCCTGGTTCGACGATCCGGTAGCGCTCGCCAGCTCGCCGGAGGTGGACATCTTCGTCGAGCTGATCGGCGGCTCCGACGGCCCCGCCAAGGCCGCGGTGCAGGCGGCGCTCAACGCCGGCAAGCCGGTGGTGACCGCCAACAAGGCGCTGATCGCCGAGCACGGGGCCGAGCTCGCCGCGCTCGCCGAGGAAAAGGGCGCGCCGCTGCTGTTCGAGGCCGCGGTGATGGGCGGCACGCCTGCCGTGAAGATGCTGCGCGAGGCCCTGGTCGGCGACGAGGTGCGCTCGGTGGCCGGCATCCTCAACGGCACCTGCAACTTCATCCTGACCGAGATGGAGGCCGCCGGCCGCAGCTTCGGCGACGTGCTGGCCGAGGCCCAGCGCCTGGGCTACGCCGAGGCCGATCCGACCATGGACATCGGCGGCTTCGACGCCGCGCACAAGATCTCGATCCTGGCCGCGCTCGCCTTCGGCTGCGCGCCGAACTACGCCGCCGCCGAGATCGAGGGCATCGAGCAGGTCGACCTTCT
>CBJNAS010000265.1:0-5121 GCA_966434565.1 uncultured Phenylobacterium sp. | reverse complement strand
GACAGCGAGCGCATGGCCGACGTGCTGGCGCCGCTGGGCTATGGCGTGACCGACAGCCCCGAGGGCGCGGACCTGGTGGTGCTCAACACCTGCCACATCCGCGAGAAGGCGACCGAGAAGGTCTATTCCGAGCTCGGCCAGATCAAGCGGCTGAAGGAGGCTCGGCGCGCCGAAGGGGCGGCCATGACCATCGCCGTGGCGGGCTGCGTCGCCCAGGCGGAGGGCGAGGAGATCCTGCGCCGCCAGCCGGCGGTCGACCTGGTGGTGGGCCCGCAGTCCTACCACCAGCTGCCCGAGCTGATCGCTCGCGCCCACCGCGCCCGCGGCGAGCGGCTGGCGGCCGACTTCGCGCCCGAGGAGAAGTTCGACGCCCTCACCGCCGAGCGCCGGCCGACCGGCGTCTCGGCCTTCCTCACGGTGCAGGAGGGCTGCGACAAGTTCTGCACCTTCTGTGTGGTGCCCTACACCCGCGGCGGCGAGTGGTCGCGGCCGGCCGAGGCCATCGCGGCCGAGGCCCGGGTGCTGGCGGCGAAGGGGGTGCGCGAGGTCACCCTGCTCGGCCAGAACGTCAACGCCTACGCTGGCCCGGATACGCAGAACGGGGGCGGGCTGGCCGCCCTGGTCCGCCGGCTGGCGGAGATCCCGGGCCTGGACCGCATCCGCTACACCACCAGCCATCCGCGCGACATGGACGAGGCGCTGATCGCCGCCCACGCCGAGGTCGAGGCCTTGATGCCCTATCTGCACCTGCCGGTGCAGGCGGGCTCGGACCGGGTGCTGAAGGCGATGAACCGGGCGCACACGGCCGAGAGCTATCTGCGGCTGATCGAGAAGATCCGCGCAAGCCGGCCAGACATCGCCATCTCCGGCGACTTCATCGTCGGCTTCCCGGGCGAGCGCGAGGCCGACTTCGAAGCCACGCTGCAGCTGGTGCGCGAGGTGGGCTACGCCAGCGCCTTCTCCTTCAAGTACTCGCGCCGGCCGGGCACGCCGGCGGCCGCCATGCCCGACCAGGTCGCCGAAGCGGTCAAGGACGAGCGGCTCGCACGCCTGCAGGCGCTGCTCGAAGAACAGCAGGCCGCGTTCAACGCCGCCCAGGTGGGCCGCGTCCTGCCGGTGCTGTTCGAAAAGCCGGGCCGTCATCCTGGTCAAATCACCGGCCGCAGCCCCTACCTTCAGGCGGTGCACGCGACCGCGCCGGATCGGCTGATCGGCGAGATCGTTCCCGTGCGGATCGAAAGCGCGGCCAGGAACAGCCTGGCCGGCGTTCTGGAGATGGACGTTCTGGAGATGGAGACGGCTTGAGCCGAGCGCCCGAATTCCTGCCGATGTCCGACGCCGCGGTGCGCGCGGTGGCCGGCGTGGGGAGCCGCCATGCGGCGCTGATCGAAGACGCCTTCGGGGTGCTGGTGGAGACACCCGGCGGCGGAGTTTCGCTGAGCGGCGACGCCCGCGCCCGGTCCCAGGCGAAGAAGGCCGTGCAGGCGATCGCCGACCGCGCGGACCAGGGACTGGAGATCGGCGAGGCGGATGTGCGCGTCGCCATCGGCCACGCCCGCTCGGGGCATGCCGGGCCCGGCGCCCTGCCGGTCGGCCGCCGGGGCCAAGTGGCGCCCAAGACCGCGACTCAGGCGGAATACCTCCAGGCGCTGGCGGCCGACGACCTCGTCTTCGGCCTGGGCCCCGCCGGCACGGGCAAGACCTTCCTGGCGGTGGCGCACGGCGCGGGCCTGCTGCTGCGCGGGGAGGTCGACCGGCTGATCGTCTCGCGGCCGGCGGTGGAGGCCGGCGAGCGCCTCGGCTTCCTGCCCGGCGACATGAACGAGAAGGTCGATCCCTACATGGCGCCGGTCTGGGAGGCGCTGACCGACATCCTGGGCGCCGAGCAGTTGCGCCGGCGGCGCGAGAAGGGCGAGATCGAGGTCGCGCCGATCGCCTTCCTGCGCGGCCGCACCCTCAGCCACGCCTTCGTCATCGTCGACGAGGCGCAGAACGCCTCCCGCGCCCAGATGAAGATGGTGCTGACCCGTATCGGCGAGGGTTCGCGCATGGCGGTGACCGGCGATCCCACCCAGATCGACCTGCCCAATCCGCTGGATTCCGGCCTGGCGCACGCCGTGGGCCTGCTGGAGGGCCTGAAGGGCATCGGCGTGGTGCGCTTCTCCGCCGAGGACGTTGTGCGCCATCCGCTGGTCGAACGGATCGTCCGCGCCTACGACGCCGACGCCGCCAAGCGCGGACGCACCGTGTGATCGACGTCGAGGTCGAGGAGGCGGCGTGGGCGGCCGTGTCGGAAGTCGAAGCGCTGGTGCGGCGCGCGGCGGAGGCGGCGCTGGCGTCGGCGTATCACTCTCCTTTCCCCCTCGATGGGGGAAAGGTCGGGATAGGGGGTGCGGCCGCAGGATCGCCGTCAGGGGCGCATGTCGGCTCTGACGCCAACCCCGCTCGCCGCCTTGACGCTGTGGACGCACCCCCATCCCCGACCCTTCCCCCATCGAGGGGGAAGGGGGGCGAGCTATCCTTCGGCCTCGTGATCCTCCTCACCGACGACGCCGCGGTCCGCGACCTCAACGCCCGTTTCCGCGGCAAGGACGCGGCCACCAACGTGCTCTCCTTCCCCGCCTCGTCCAACCCGCAGCGTCATCTCGGCGACATCGCCCTGGCGTATGGCGTCTGCGCGCGCGAGGCGGACGAGCAGGGCAAGCGCCTGGCGCATCATCTGCAGCATCTGGTGGTCCATGGCGTGCTGCACCTTTTAGGATACGACCACATGAGCGATGATGAGGCCGAAGCGATGGAAGGCCTCGAACGCCTAGTCATGGCCGGGCTGGGGGCGCCGGACCCCTACGACCCCGGCGAAAGGGACCATGACCGACCCCGACCCCTCGAGTAGCGCCGGACCCCCGACCAAGAGCCGCGGGGTCCTGGGCTTCTTCAACCTCTTCCGCAAGGGCCATGCCGAGAGCCAGCCCCAGGCGGTCCCGCACGACACGCCGGCGACCGGCGAGCTCGTCAGCCACGCGCGCGAGTTCCAGGACCTGCGCGTCGACGACGTCATGACGCCCCGCGCCGACATCGTCGGCATCGAGCAGAGCTCGAGCTTCGCCGAGGTGACCGCGCGCTTCGTCGAGGCCGAGCACTCGCGCATGCCGGTCTACAAGGAGACGCTCGACGAGCCGGTGGGCCTGGTCCACGTCAAGGACGTCTTCAAGCTGCTCGCCCGCAAGAGCGGCAAGCCCGCCGCCGCCGACCAGATTCTGCAGGACGGCCGGCGCATCCTGCGCAAGCTGCTGTTCGTGCCGGGCTCCATGCCCGCGTCCGAGCTGCTGGGCCTGATGCGCGCCCGGCGCACCCACATGGCGCTGGTCATCGACGAGTTCGGCGGCACCGACGGCCTCGTCACCCTGGAGGACCTGCTGGAGCGGCTGGTGGGCGACATCTCCGACGAGCACGACGTGGAGGCCGACCAGGGCTTTGCGCCGATCGCCCAGGACGCGCTGGGCTGGATCGCCGATGGCCGCGCGCCGCTGGAGGAGCTGGAGGCGGCGATGGGCGAGGGCGTCGACCTCGCGCCGCCCGACCTCGACGAGGAGATCGACACGGTGGCCGGCCTGGTCAACGCGCTTGCCGGCCGGGTGCCGCAACGCGGCGAGCAGATCGAGCATCCGGGCGGCTTCGCCATCGAGGTGCTGGCCGCCGATCCACGGCGCGTGAAGCGCGTGCGCGTGCGCCGCGCCGCCGAGCCGGCCGCCGGCGCCCCGGCCTGAGACGCCGCGCGTGAAATCATCCGTGAGACCGCCACCCCTGTGGGGGAGGATCGGGGCGCTGCTGGGCGGCCTGCTGGCGGCCTTGGCCCACCCGCCGTTCGGCCTGCTGCCGGGGCTGCTGGGCTACGCCCTGATGCTGCGGCTGATCGACGCGCCCCCGAGCCCGCTCTCGAGGCCCGGCCCGCTCCGCCAGGCCTTCTTCCGCGGCTGGCTCGCAGGGCTCGGCTATTTCGCCGTCGGCGTCTGGTGGATCGTCGAGCCGTTCATGGTCGACGCCCGCGAGCAGGGCTGGATGGCGCCCTTCGCCCTGGTGCTGCTGGCGGGCGGCCTCGCGCTGTTCTGGGGGGCGGCGGCCCTGGCATACCGGCTGCTGCGGCCGGGCGGCGCGCTGGCGATCCTGGTGTTCGCCGGCTGCCTTTCCGGCGCGGAGTGGCTGCGCGGCCACCTGCTCACCGGCTTCCCCTGGGACCTGCCCGGCGAGAGCTGGCGGGCGGGCTCGGCTCCTTCGCAGTTCGCCGCGGTCGTCGGCGCCTACGGCCTCTCCTGGATCACCGTCGCCATCGCCGCGGCCCCCGCCCTGCTGTTCGACGCGACCCGGCCGCGCGCCCGCTGGGCCGCGCTCGCCACAGCGCTCGCCGCGCTCGCCGGCCTCTACGGCTTCGGGGCCTGGCGCCTGGCGAACGCGCCGCCGGTCTCGGCCGCCGCCCCGCTGGTCCGGGTGGTCCAGGCGGACATCGACCAGAAGGACAAGTGGCGGCCGGAGAACCTGAACCAGATCTTCGCCACCTATCTCGAGCTGACGCGCCGCCCCGGGCGCCCGGACATCGTGGTCTGGCCGGAGGGCGCCCTGCCGGCGGTGATCGACGAACTGCTGGCGCCAGGCCTTCCCTACGGCGCCGCCCTGGTCGACGCGCTTGCGCCCGGCGAGACCCTGCTGATGGGCGCCAACCGCGCCCAGCCGGACGGCGCGGGCAAGTGGCGCTACTTCAACAGCCTGGTCGCCTTCCGGCGCGAAGACGCGCATCTGCGCGTCACCGGGGTGTACGACAAGCACAGGCTGGTCCCGTTCGGCGAGTACATGCCGCTGGGCGAGCTCGCCACCAAGGTGGGCTTCCGCAGCCTGGTGCACATGCCCGACGACTTCACCGCCGGCCCGCCTTCGGCGCCGCTGCAGGCGGCGGGCCTGCCGCCGGTGCAGCCGCTGATCTGCTACGAGGCGCTGTTTCCGGGGCTGACGCGCGAAGGCGCGCGGCGCGCGCGCCCGCGGCCGGCATAGATCCTCAAAATCTCGAACGCCGCCTGGTCCGGCCGCACCAGCGGGCCGCTGCAGCCTCTCAACATGGCGAGCTACCGG
>CBJNAS010000264.1:0-5123 GCA_966434565.1 uncultured Phenylobacterium sp. | reverse complement strand
AGCGCCGCCTGCAGATCGGCTACAACCGCGCCGCCTCGCTGATCGAGCGGATGGAACAGGAGGGCGTGGTCGGCCCCGCCAACCACGCCGGCAAGCGCGAGATCCTGGCGCCGCCGCCGCCATGAGCCCGGTCGGCAGCGCGCCGATCGCGAACTCCACCATGCTCGGCGCGGCCATGCTCACGAGATCAGACCTCCGGCAGCCGCCACGGGACGGCGATCACGGTGAGCTCGGGGTCGCCGTAGCGGAGCAGCTTGGCGCGCAAGGCGGCCCCGCGCCGGGTGTGCAGGAGGTTGCTGTACCACCGCGCCTTGACGACCTCGGGGATCAGCACGGCCACGCGGCGCGGGCCGAAGCGCTCGCGAAGCTCGCGAACGAGCTTCAGCACGGGCTCGTGCATCGCCCGATACTGGGCCGGCAGGATCATCAGCCGCGGCGGCGGCCGGTTCGCCGCCGCGGCCGGCTCCTCCACGCGGCTCGCCCAGTTGGCCCGCAGCGACCGGTCCTCCTCTTCGGCCTCCGGGCCGAGCAGCTGGGTGAGATGAACCCCGATCACGTCGGGCGAGAGCGTCATGGCGAAGCTCAGCGCATTGTCGGTGAGCTTGTCCCAGCGCTCGGTCGTGACGAGCACGACGGGCGGCGCCAGGTCGCCCAGCTGCAGCGGCGCGGTATCGCTCAAGGCGGCCGCCACACGGCGGTAATGGCCATGTATCGACTTCAACAGCCAGATCGCCAGCGGGATCACCAGGACGGTGATCCAGGCGCCCTCCGCGAACTTCGCGACGACCATGACACCCAGCGAAAGGGCCGTGGTCGTCGCGCCCAGGGCGTTGATCGCCAGGTAGAGGCGCGTTCGGCTACGATCCTCGCAGCCGCGCGCCAGCGAGCGGCGCCAATGCACGACCATGCCCGCCTGAGATAGTGTGAAGGTCAGGAAGGCGCCGATGGCGAACAGCGGGATGAGCCGATCGGTGATGCCGCGGAACAGGATCAGCAAAAGGCCGGCCGAGCCTGCGAGATAGAGGATGCCGGCCGAGAAGACGAGGCGGCGGCCGGAGACCGCCAGAGGCTTGGGCAGGAAGCCGTCCTGCGCCACCATCCGGCAAAGTCTCGGAAAATCGACGAAGCTGGTGTTGGCCGACAGGGCCAGGACGCAGAGCAGCGACCCGATCGCCACGTCGTAGAGGGCGCCGCGCCCGGCAACGGCCTGGGCCAGCTGCGAGAGCACGCTCTGGTAGCCGTCTTTCGTCTGATCCATGGCGCCGATCCTGTAGGCGGTGGCCAGGTATGCGATGCCGGCCAGCAGCGCGCCGAGGATCCCGCAGATGGCCATCAACGTCCGGCGCCCGTACTTCAGCGAGGGTTCGCGGAAGGCGCTCATGCCGTTGGAGACCGCCTCCACCCCCGTCATGGCGGTGCAGCCGCTGGCGAACGCCCGCAGCAGCAGCCAGAGCGTCACCGCTTCCGTGGCGCGGCCGAGCGGTGGGGGGGCCACCAGGGGATGCGGATGGCCGCCTGTCATCACCGTGTGCACGACCCCCAGCGCCAGGATCAAGGCGAAGCTCGCGACGAAGAGATAGGTGGGCAGCGCGAACGCGCGGCCTGCGTCCAGCGTACCCCGCAGATTCATCAGGGTGACGAGGGCCAGGATGCCGAGGCAGATGGCCATCATGTAAGGATGCAGCGAGGGGACCGCCGAGACGAGCGCCGCCACGCCCGCCGAGATGCCGACGGCGACGTTGAGCACATAGTCGATCATCAGGGCGGCCGCCGCCAGCAGGCTGGCGTTCACCCCGAGATTCTCCTTGGCGACGATGTAGGCCCCGCCGTTGTTCGGATAGGCGATGATTGTCTGCCGATAGGACGCGAAGAGGATCGCCAGCAGCGCCACGACCGGCGCCATGACCCAGCCGATGTAGGCGAGGCTCGCGCCGCCCAGGGGGATGAGGATGGTGAGGGCGGCTTCGGGCCCGTATGCGGATGAGCCGAGGCCGTCCAGGCCCATCGCCGGCACGCCCTCGAACGCCCCTATCTTGCGGTCGGAGTACTCGCGGTTGGCGAGCCGACGTCCAAGAAGGAAATCGACCACGGACATCCTGACCGCTCCTCTCCGGCCATGCGGAACGCGGTACGGCGCGGAAATTTCCGGAGCTGCGGCTGCTTCAAAGGAAGGCGGGTCGTTCACTTGAGCGGCCAGAAGCGCCCCGGCGGGCCCCGCGCACGAGCGCAACCGGCGAAGGCGCGTGAGCCCGGCGCGCAAGCTTCAGCGTTGCATGGCCCGCCCGGTTGCAGCCCTATTGCCGCCGCCTGAGCCGGCCAGGATCCGGTTCGAGATGGAGATTCCGATGAGCTTGACCCGCCGCCGCCTGACGCTCGCGATCGGCCTCGCCGCCCTGGCCGGCGCGACTGTGGCCGCCCCGGCGCTTGCCGAAGGCGCGCTCTCCGCCGAGGACCAGGCGCTGGTCGCCCGGGCCGTGGCCTATCTGGAAGGCCTGACCGAGGCCAAGGCGCGCTTCGTGCAGACCGACTCCCAGGGCCACACGACCCAAGGGACGGTCTATCTGAAGCGCCCCGGCAAGGCGCGCTTCGCCTACGACCCGCCCTCCGGCCTGCTGGTCGTGTCCGATGGCTCCACGGTCTCGGTGGCCGACAGCCGGCTGAAGACCTTCGATAAATATCCCCTGGGGGCGACGCCGCTGTCGCTGTTCCTGGCCAAGTCCATCCGGCTGGACCGCGGGGTGCAGGTGACGAGCGTGAGCCGCGCCGCCGACGGCTTCACCATTACCGCCCGGGACGGCGGCCGCCAGGCTGCCGGCCAGATTGCGCTGACCTTCGCCGACGATCCCCTGAAGCTGCTGAGCTGGACGGTGGTCGATGCCCAGGGCCGCTCTACGCGTGTGCAGTTGGACGGTCTCGCCCCGGCTCCGGGACTCGACCCCGCCCTGTTCGAGCTGAAGGACCCGCGGCGACGCGGTGTGGGGCGCGGCAAAATGTGACTATTTTGACACAATCAAGCCCGAATTGCTTTGTGCCTTGACTTTTCACCGGGGTGTTGCCTATATACACCATCTCGCCGGCGCGTTCGCGACGGCGGGCCGTGCCGGAACCTATCCCCTCCCGGCGGCGGCATGAGAGACGACTGACGCCCGGGCTTCTCCAGTGCCCGGGCGTTTTTTTGTCCGCTTGGCCCCCACGGCGCCACGGCCTATGGAACCCGGATGCGGCTTCGTCTCTGCACCTGGAACATCAATTCCGTCCGCCTGCGCCACGAGCAGGTCGCCCGTTTCGTCAGCGAGCACGCGCCTGACGTGCTCTGCCTGCAGGAGATCAAGTGCCGCGAGGGGGAGTTCCCGCATAACGCCTTCGTCGAGATGGGCCTGCCGCACCTGAAGATCGCCGGCCAGAAGGGCTGGCACGGCGTGGCGATCGCTTCGCGCCTGCCGCTGGAGGACGCGCCGCCGCTCGAGGTCTGCCGCGAGGGGCACGCCCGCTGCGTGGGCGCAATGGTCGCTGGCGTGGAGGTGCAGAATTTCTACGTGCCGGCCGGCGGCGACCTACCCGACCGGACGGAGAACCCGAAGTTCGACCACAAGCTCGATTTCTTCGAGAAGCTCACCGCCGAGCTCGCCCGCCGCGATCCGCAGGCGGCGCTGGCGATCGTCGGCGACCTCAATGTGGCGCCCGGCGAGCACGACGTCTGGAATCACAGGTTCATGTCGAAGGTGGTCAGCCACACGCCCGTCGAGCTCGAGGCGTTCGCGGCGATGAGGGCCTCGCTGGGGCTGATCGACCTGCCGCGCGAGGCGATTCCGGAGCCGGAGAAGATGTTCTCCTGGTGGAGCTACCGCGCCGCCGATTTCCGCAAGTCCAACCGCGGCCTGCGGCTCGACCACATCCTGGTCGCGCCCGGCCTGCGCGACGCCGCCTTCCGCCTGGGCTGCGCCGCCGCCCGCGTGCACGACGACGTTCGCGAATGGGAGCGTCCCAGCGACCACGCGCCGGTCACGGCGGACCTGGTGCTCTAGCAGCTGATGGTCTGGAGGTGGCCGGCGGCGCCGTAGTCGAGCAGGCGGCGATCCCGGGTCATCAGGCGAAAGTCGAAAGCGCGCGCCGTGGCCGCGAGCACCCGGTCGGCCGGATCGCCGTGAATGCGGCCGGGAAGCAAGGAAGACGAAATCAGAATTTCCGGCGACAACGGGGCCCAGGCCAGGCCGCCCTTGATGAGGCCGTCGAACCAGTTCGCCGGCGGGATCGGCAGGGCGATGCGGCCGCGGGCGACCAGGATTCCGACCTCCCAGGCGCTGATCGGGGAGAGATACACCGCCACCCGATCGCACTGAGCCTTCTGCAGCTCATCCTCGGCGCCGTTCGACAGCTTGCCGCTGTCCGGCAGCCAGACCGCGGCGTGCGTATCCAGCAGGATCGGGCGCGGGCTCACTGCTCGGCGTCCCACACCTCGCCCGTCGGCGCGGTCAGGTCGACGCCCTCGGCCACCGTCACCGTGCCAGCCATGGCGCTGCGGATCCGGTCGAGAAAACCCTGCGAGGGGCCCGCGCCGTCATCCGCCGCGCGATCGGTCTCGGCGCGGCGTCGGAACACCACCCGCTCGGCCGCCATGTCGACGCGCTCGCTGACATAGCCGGCGGCGAGCCAGGAGCGGGTCATGACGTTGTTGGCCGGATTGTTGCTCCACCAGGCGCGATGGGCATGGGCCGCCGGTGGAAGCTTTGCGCCGATGATCTGCTCGATCTCGGAGAACCGCAGGGGGACTTCCGTGGCGTGCTGGCTCTGCAGGAAGCTTTTGAGAGGCTCGTATTTCGACATGAGTGCCTCATGTGTGTGTTTATCGTATAACACACAATGACACACCCTCCCAGGTCCCTACGGCGCGAGCCGATAGCCCCCCGCCTCGGTCAGCAGCAGGCGCGCGTTCGCCGGGTCGGCCTCGATCTTTTGGCGCAGGCGGTAGACGTGGGTCTCCAGCGTGTGGGTGGTGACGCCGGCGTTGTAGCCCCAGACCTCGGCCAGAAGCTCCTCGCGGCTGACCGGCTTTTCGCCGGCGCGGTAGAGGTACTTCAGGATGTTGGTCTCCTTCTCCGTCAGGCGGATCTTCCGCTGCTGGG
>CBJNAS010000263.1:0-5129 GCA_966434565.1 uncultured Phenylobacterium sp. | reverse complement strand
TAATCGGAAGACCAATACCCATTGTGAGGATCCGTGAAAGACGGCGAGAACCCGTTCCGTAACCTGCCCCAGGTGCAGAGACTTCTGGAGTCGCCGACCGCGAGCTCGCTGTGCGCGCAATATGGCCACACCGCGGTTGTGGCGGCGCTGCGCGAGACCCTCGACGGTATCCGCGCCCAGATCGGCGCCGGCGTGGTGACCCAGGCCCCGGATGAGCAGTTGGTGCTGGCGCGTTCCGGCGAGAAGCTGGCCGAGCGCGGCAGGCGCGGCCTGCGCGGGACGATCAACGCCACGGGCATCGTGCTGCACACCAATCTCGGCCGCGCCCCGCTGGCGCCGGAGGCGGTCGCGGCGGTCGCCGAGGTCGCGGCGGGCTACTGTAATCTCGAATTCGACCTCGCGTCGGGCCGGCGCGGCTCGCGCACCCAGGCGGTCGAGCCGCTGCTGGCCGAGCTCACCGGCGCCGAGGCGGCGCTGGCGGTCAACAACGGCGCGGCCGCGATCCTGCTGGCGCTGAGCGCGTTCGCCGCCGGCGGAGAGGTCGTCGTCTCCCGTGGCGAGCTGGTGGAGATCGGCGCCGGCTTCCGTGTGCCTGACGTCATCCGCCAGGGCGGCGCCCGCCTCGTCGAGGTCGGCGCGAGCAACAAGACGCGGCTCTCCGACTATCGCGCGGCGATCGGCCCGGACACCCGGGTGCTGCTGAAGGTGCACCAGAGCAACTTCCGAACCATCGGCTTCACGGCCGAGACCGGGATAGCGGAGCTGGCGAAGCTCGCGCGGGAGCACGGGCTGATGGTCGTCGCCGACCTCGGCAGCGGCCTCTTGCGGGAGAGCCCCGGCGCGGCCGAGCCGACGTTGAGCGAGGCGCTCGCCGCCGGCGCGGACCTCGTGACCTGCAGCGGCGACAAGCTGCTGGGCGGCCCGCAGGCGGGGCTGATCCTGGGGCGGGCCGCCGCGCTGGATCCGATCCGCCGCCATCCCCTGTTGCGGGCGGTGCGGCTCGACAAGATGTCGCTGGCGGCGCTCGAGGCCACCCTGATGCTGCACCGCGACACCCCCGAGCGCGTGCCGGTGCGGCGCATGCTGGGCCAGGACGAGGCGGCGTTGCAGCAGCGCGCCGAGCGGCTGCGCGCCCTGTTGGGCGCGGGCGAGATAGAGGCGACCGACGGCTTCGCCGGCGGCGGTTCCCTGCCCGAGCAGCGGATCGCCAGCCGTGCGGTGGCGCTGGACCCGCCGATGGGGGCGGAGGCCGCGGCCGTGCGCCTGCGGGCGTGCGACCCGGTGGTGGTCGGGCGGATCCACGGAGGGAGGCTGCTGCTCGACATGCTGGCGGTGGCCGATGCGGAGCTGGCGGACCTCGCCCACGCGGTGAGGACGGTGCTGGCGTGACACGTCTGGTGGCGGGCGTGATCGGCCATGTCGATCACGGCAAGACGGCGCTGGTCAGGGCGCTGACCGGCCAGGACACCGACCGGCTCGCCGAGGAGAAGGCGCGGGGGATCTCCATCGCCCTCGGCTTCGCCCACCTGGCCGCGGGGCCGGACGCCGAGATCGACCTGGTCGACATGCCGGGGCACGAGCGCTTCGTGCGCACGATGATCTCCGGCGCGACCGGCATCGACGCAGTCCTGCTGGTGGCGGCGGCGAACGAGGGCATCAAGCCGCAGACCGTGGAGCACGTCGATATCGCCGGCCTGCTGGGCCTGCGTCACGCGGTCATCGCAGTGACCAAGATCGATCTGGCCTCGCCGGACGAGGCCGCCCGGGTCGCCGCCGATAGCGCGCGGCTGCTGGCGCGCGCCGGCCTGCAGCCGCTGGCGCCGGTGATGACCTCGGCGGCGCAGGGCCGCGGCATCGAAGAGCTGCGCCACGCCCTGGCGGCGCTTGCGGCGGAACAGCGCCCGCGTGCGGCCGACGGCCTGGCCTATCTGCCGATCGACCGGGCTTTCAGTGTGGCCGGCCACGGGCCGGTGGTGACCGGGACCCTGCGCGGCGCCTCAGTCGCGGCGGGGGACACGCTGGAGCTGCTGCCGGCGCGCCAGCCGGTGCGGGTGCGCGCGGTGCAGGTGCACGGGGCGCGGGTCGAGGCCGCCCAGCCCGGCCAGCGGGTCGCGCTCAACCTGCGCGACGTGGAGCTCGCGGAGCTGAAGCGCGGCATGACGCTCGCCGCGCCCGACGCGCTCGCGCTGTCGGAATGGCTGACCATCGCCATCCGCGCCGTGGATGGCGCCCCGCCGCTGAAGAACGGCATGCGCCTGAGGGCCCTGCTCGGCACGGACGAGGTGGACGTGCGCCTGCGCCTGCTGGACCACGACGTGCTGGAGGCCGGGCAAGCCGGCTTCGCCCAGCTGCATTGCGAGACCGCCGTCGCCCTCCCCGCCCGCGAGCACGTGGTGCTGCGCCTGGCTTCGCCGGCGCAGACCGTGGCCGGCGGCAGGGTTCTGGAGCCGGAGACGCGGCGCAAGCGGCGCAACTACGCGCCGATTCTCCAGCGGCTGGAAGCGCTGCGCGACCTGCCGCCGGAGCAGATGATCGCCGCCGAGGTCGCGCGCGAGGGGCTGGCCGGGGCGTCCCTGCGGCGGCTGTCGCAGCTCTCGGCGCTGTCGCCGGCGCGGGTGACCGAACTGCTGAAGACCCAGCCGGTGCTCGTCACCCGCTCGGGCTGGGCGCTGGCCCGGGAGTTGCTCGAGAAGCTCGTCGTGCGCATCCCGCCCCTGCTCGTCCGCCATCCGGGCGGGCTCTCCCACGACGAACTGCTGTTCGCCCTGCCGGGCGCGGGCGCGCCGGCGCTGGACGAGGCCCTGGGCCGCCTGCTCGCCTCCGGCGTCGTCGTCCGACGCGGCGGCCAGCTGATGATTCCACGTCCCGCCGAGGACCGCGCGCGCGCCGACCGCGAGGCGGCGCTGGCCGCCCGGATCGCCGAGACCCTGCGCCAGGGCGGGCTTTCCCCGCCGGATCCGCGCGAGATCGTCACCGACGTGACCGCCAAGCGCGCCGTGGACCGGCTGCTGCGCGACGGCGTCGTGGTCCGCGCCCAGGACCGCGCCAAGGGCAAGGAGATCCTGTTCCACCGCGACGCCATCGCCGAGGCGCAGCGCCGGCTCGCGCCGCTGCTGGAACAGGGCCCCGGCGTGCTGGTTAGCGAGGTGGGGGCCGCGCTCGGCATCTCGCGCAAGTACACCGTGCCCCTGCTCGACCACCTCGACGCCATCTGCTTCACCCGCAGGATCGGCGATCGCCGCCTGCGCGGGGGGGCCTCGGCGCCGCCCTGATCACGCCGGGCGGCGGCGAGGGAGCGGCGATGGCGGGCGTGAGACCGAAAGGGTCGGCGAAGCGGGCGCTGCTGCTCGACACCGCTGAGCGGCTGATCGTCCTGCCGGCGGATCGCCTGGCGCGGTTCGGCGTTTCGGCCGGATGCAGCGCCGCGCCCTGCCCACGATCCTCGCCACCGCGTTCGGCCTCATCGCCCTCGCCGGCCCCAGCGGCGCCGGATCCGCGCCTGCGCCCCACGCCGACCCTCCACAGGCCAAGCCACAAGCACAAGCCAAGCCGCAAGTTGGCATGGCGTCCTATTTCGGAGCGGGCACGGCCGGCAAGACGGCCGCCGACGGCCACAAGGCCAAGCCGCTGAGCACGCTCACCGCCGCGAGCCGCAGCCTGCCGCTCGGAACCAAGGCCAAGGTGACGAACCTCTCCACCGGTAAGTCGGTGCGGGTGAAGGTCACCGATCGCGGCCCCTACGCCAAACGGCGCATTCTCGACGTCTCGGCCAAGGCGGCGCGCAGGCTCGGCATGACCCGCAAGGGCGTGGCGCCGGTGAAGGTCCAGCCCCTGGCCGCGCCGGGCGCGCGGCGGACCGAGGTCGCCGCTCAATGAGCCTTTCTTTCACCGGCGGAACCGTTTCGGGCGGCGGCGGGCTCTAAGCGAGATCCCAACCGGAGGATCCTCCCGATGCCAGAGATCGAGCCTCACAATCCAAGGAGCACGGCCAAGATCGCTGGCCATCCGCTCCACCCGATGCTCATTCCCTTCCCGATCGCCTTCTTCGTCGCCACCCTGGCGACCGACATCCTCTACCTGCGGACCGGGCGACCGGGGTTCGCGGATGCGTCCATGTGGCTGCTGGGCGCGGGCATCGCCGGCGCCCTGCTGGCGGCGGTGTTCGGCTTCGTCGATTTCCTCAGCGAGCGCCGGGTCCGGGCGCTGCGGCAGGCCTGGCTGCACATGGCGGGCAATCTGGCGGCGGTCGTGCTGGAGGCGGTGAACATGTACCTGCGCGCTTCGGCGCCGGTGCGTGACGTGGTGACCGGCGGCCAGGCGGTGCTGTCCGCCGGTGTCGTGGTGCTGCTGCTGTTCAATGGCTGGATGGGCTGGGAGATGGTCTATCGGGGCCATGTCGGGGTGACCGACGACACCGAGGTGACGCCGGCCCACATGCGCCGCTGACGCGCGCGCCATGAGTTCGAGAGGGCGGCGCCGATTTTCGCTCACCGCGCGCTCGTCCAGGGCTTCGACAGCAGTGTGGCGCAGTTGATCAGGCCGACCAGGGAGTAGGTCTGGGGGTAGTTGCCCCAGAGCTCCTTTCCGTCGAAGGAGATGTCCTCCGAGAGCAGGCCGGCGGCGGTGCGTCGCGAGAGCATCTCCTCGAACAATTCGCGCGCCTCGTCGGTGCGGCCGGAGAGGTGCAGCGCCTCGATCAGCCAGAAGGTGCAGAAGTTGAAGGCCGTCTTTGGCGTGCCGAAGTCATCGGGGACCGAGTAGCGCAGCATGAAGACGCCGCGCCTGAGGCCGTCTTCGACCGCGCGCAGGGTGGCCAGCATGCGGGGGTGGTCCGGCGGGCAGAAGCGCACGTCGACGAGCTGAAGCAGGCTGGCGTCCAGGCCGTCGCCGCCGAAGCTCGCCGCATAGCGCCCCTGCTCCCGGTTCCAGGCGTGGGCCTCGATGGTCTTGCGCACCTGGGCGGCGCGGGCGGTCCAGTAGTCGGCGCGCTCGGCCAATCCCAGCTTGGCCGCCGCGTTGCTCAGCCGGTCACAGGCCGCCCAGCACATCACCGACGAATAGGTGTGCACCGCCTCGCGGCCGCGGAACTCCCAGAGGCTGGCGTCCGGCTTGTCGTGCAGCTCGAAGGC
>CBJNAS010000262.1:0-5153 GCA_966434565.1 uncultured Phenylobacterium sp. | reverse complement strand
ACGCCCGCACCCCGATGGGCGGCTTCCAGGGCGACTTCGCAAGCCTGAAGGCGACCGAGCTCGGCGCCGCCTCGGTCCGCGCGGCGGTCGAGCGGGCCAAGGTCGACCCCGGCGCCATCGAGCGGATCTTCATGGGCTGCGTGCTGCCCGCCGGCCTGGGCCAGGCGCCGGCGCGCCAGGCGGCGCTGGGCGCGGGCCTCTCGCTGAACACCCAGGCCACCACGGTCAACAAGATGTGCGGCTCGGGCATGCAGGCCGCGATCATGGCCCACGACGCGCTTGCGGCCGGCAGCGCCGACGTGATCGTCGCCGGCGGCATGGAGAGCATGACCAACGCCCCCTACGCCCTGCCCAAGCACCGCGGCGGCGCGCGCATCGGCCACGACACCATCGTCGACACCATGATGATGGACGGGCTGGAAGACGCCTACACCCCGGGCAAGGCCATGGGCGTCTTCGCCGAGGACGCGGTGCGCATGTATCAGTTCACCCGTGAGGAGCAGGACGCCTACGCCCTGCGCTCGCTGTCGCGCGCCAAGGAGGCGATCGCCTCGGGCGCCTTCAAGGCCGAGATTGTGCCGGTGGCGGTGAAGGGCAAGGGCGGCGAGACCCTGGTCGACACCGACGAGCAGCCGGGCAAGGCCCGGCCGGACAAGATCCCTTCGCTGAAGCCCGCCTTCGTCAAGGACGGCACCATCACGCCGGCGAACGCCTCCTCGATCTCCGATGGCGCGGCCGCCCTGGTGATGACCCGCGAGAGCGTGGCGAACAAGCTCGGCCTGCCGATCGTGGCGCGGGTGGTGGGCCACGAGGCCCATGCCCACGAGCCCGGCCTGTTCACCACCGCCCCGGCGCCGGCCATGCAGAAGCTGCTGAAGAAGGCCGGTTGGACCGTCGACGACGTCGACCTCTTCGAGGTCAACGAAGCCTTCGCCGTGGTGGCGATGATCGCCCAGCGCGAGCTGGCCATCCCCGACGAGAAGATCAACGTCAACGGCGGCGCCTGCGCCCTGGGCCACCCGATCGGCGCCTCCGGCGCGCGCATCCTGGCCACCCTGCTGGCCGCCCTGCAGAACCGCGGCCTGAAGAAGGGCGTGGCCAGCCTCTGCATCGGCGGCGGCGAAGCCACGGCCATGGCGGTCGAGCTGGTCTGACGGTCGAGTCCCTGATTTAGCCCCCGCGCGCGAGGACGAGCGGAAGATGAATTTGTGATCGTCGAAAGCTGAAGACCCTACTCGTCCAAGGTTCCGCGGCCTTGTCCGAACTGCGGCTTGCGCCGCTCCTTCAGCGCCTGGACGCCTTCGCGGTGGTCGGCGGTGCGCACCGAGAGGGACTCATAGGCGATGCCGGCGTCGAGCACGGCGTGGGCGATCCGCTTCAGCTCCAGGTTCATGACCACCTTGGTCCAGCGGATGGCGTCGGCCGCGCCGTTCAGCAGCTTCTGGCAGAAGGCGTCCACCGCTGCGTCCAACTCGGCGGCGGGCAGGGCGTGGTTGACGAGGCCGATCTCCGCCGCCCGCTTGCCGCTGAGCAGCTCGCCGGTGAGGAGGAACTCCTTGGCGCGGGCCAGGCCGATGCGTTGGGTCCAGATCGCCGCGCCGCCGTCACCGGCCACCAGGCCCAGGTTCACGTGGGGATCGCCGATCTTGGCCTCCTCGGCGGCGAAGATCACGTCGCACATCAGGGCGAGCGTCGCGCCCAGCCCGACTGCGTGGCCGTTCATCCGGCAGATCACCGGCTTTTCGATGTCGAGCAGGGTGAAGAGGATCCGCTTGGCGAGCCGGGCCTCGTTGTCGAACAGCTCCGGATGGGCGGCGGTGTTGGCGATGTGGTCGAGGTCGCCGCCCGCCGAAAAAGCGCGGCCCGCGCCGGTGACGAGCACGATGTCGGAATGCGGATCGGCGGCGGCGAACTGGAACACCGGCGCCAGCTCCTCGTGCATCTCCAGGTTCACCGCGTTCATCGCCTCGGGACGATTGAACGTGATGGTCAGCTGGCGGCCCTGCCGGGCGAGCGCGACGGTGTTGAAGGACGGCATGGCGGGGGAGGTCATGGGCGGCTCTCCGGAAAGACGGGCGATTGCGATGCGGCGTCGGCCCCCCATAGACTATCGCCCGGCGCCAAGCCCAGCCGCGGTTTGCGTCTTGAGGCGGGATCTACTCTCCGGTAAGGCTATGACCGAGCAGTAGACGACCGCATCTGCGCGCCGCCGGATCACCGGCCCCAGGCGGCGCGTATCGGGTGATGGCGCCGGCGAACGAGGGAGCTGCGGCGTGGAGATCAAGGGTGTCGGCGCAATCGTCACGGGCGGCGCCTCGGGGCTGGGCGGAGCCACCGCCAAGATGCTGGCCGAGGCCGGCGCCAAGGTCTCGATCTTCGACCTGAACGAGCAGGTCGGTCAGGCCCACGCCGAGGCGATCGGCGCCTCCTTCTTCAAGGTCAACGTCTCCGACGAGGCCGAGGTGGCCGCCGCCGTCACCGCCGCCGAGGCCAAGAACGGCGTCGCGCGGATCCTGGTGAACTGCGCCGGCATCGCGCCCGCGGTGAAGACCGTCGGCAAGGAGAACAAGCCGCACCCGCTCGACACCTTCCGCAAGGCGGTCGAGGTCAACCTGATCGGCACCTTCGCGGTGATCGCGCAGTTCGCCGCCCGGCTCGCCGCCGCCGAGCCGATCGGCGAGGAGCGGGGCGTGATCGTCAGCACCGCCTCGGTGGCCGCCTACGACGGCCAGATCGGCCAGGCGGCCTATTCGGCCACCAAGGGCGGCGTGGTCGGCATGACCCTGCCGATCGCCCGTGACCTGGCCCCCCTCAAGATCCGCGTCATGACCATCGCCCCGGGCATCTTCCTGACGCCGATGCTGCTGGGCCTGCCCCAGGCGGCTCAGGACAGCCTGGGCCAGCAGGTGCCGCATCCGAGCCGGCTCGGCAAGCCGGAGGAGTACGCCCAGCTGGTCGGCAGCATCCTCGCCAACCCGATGCTTAACGGCGAAGTGATCCGCCTGGACGGCGCGATCCGCATGGCGCCGAAATGAGCGCGGCGAACGGCGTGCGCTTCGAGGTGGATGGCGCGGTCGCGACCATCACCCTCGACCGGCCCGAGGTCGGGAATGCGGTCGATGTCCCCATGGCGCGCGAGCTCATGGAGCTCGCCATCCGCTGCGAGGGCGACGCCGCCATCCGCTGCGTCGTGCTGACCGGTGCGGGCAAGCTGTTCTGCGGCGGCGGCGACGTCGCGGGCTTCCAGTCCGCCGGCGACAAGCTGCCAGAGTACCTGCGCGAGATCACCGCCTACCTGCACGCAGCGGTCTCCGTGTTTGCACGGATGGCCAAGCCGATGGTGGTGGCGATGAACGGCTCGGCGGCGGGGGCCGGCATCGGTCTCGCCATCATGGGCGACATCGTGCTGGCCGAGCCCGGCGCGGCGTTCAGCCTGGCCTACACCGGCATCGGCCTGACGCCCGACGGCGGCACGACCTGGCTGCTGCCCAGGCTGGTGGGCCTGCGGCGCGCCCAGGAGCTGTGCCTGACCAACCGGCGGGTGAAGGCCGACGAGGCCGCCAGTCTCGGCCTCGTCACCCGCGTGGTGGAGGCGGGGACGTTGGCGGCGGAGACCGCCGCAATCGCCCAGCAGCTCGCCAAGGGCGCGACCGCGGCGCTGGGCGCCACCCGCCGGATGTTGGTCGAGAGCTTCTCGAACACCTTGGAATCCCAGCTTTCGCTGGAAAGCCAGACCATTTGTGCGCAGTCGCGGGGCGGGGAAGGCCGCGAAGGCATCGCCGCCTTCCTCGAAAAGCGCGCGCCGCAATTCACGAAGGAAGATTGACATGGCCGAAGCCTACATCGCGACCGCGGTTCGCAGCGCGGGCGGCAGGCGCAAGGGCGCGTTCCTGGGCGTCCATCCGGCGGACCTGGGCGGCGCGGTGCTGGACGCCCTGGTCGAGCGCTCGGGGATCGATCCGGCGGCGATCGACGACGTCATCGTCGGCTGCGTCACCAACGCCGGCGAGCAGACCTTCGCCTTCGCCCGCAACGTGATCCTGGCCTCGAAGAGGGTCCCCCAGAGCGTGCCGGGCGTCACCATCGACCGGCAGTGCGGCTCGTCCCAGCAGGCCCTTCAGTTCGCCGCACAGGCGGTGATGTCGGGGACCCAGGACATGGTCGTGGCCATGGGCGTCGAGCACATGACCCGCGTGCCGATGGGCTCGAACGTGCGCCTCTACCAGGAGGCCGGGCTGGGCGAGGGTCCGTGGAGCAAGGCGATCCTGGAGCGCTTCGGCGTCAAGGAGATGAGCCAGTTCGTCGGCGCCCAGATGATCGCCGACAAGTACGGCTTCACCCGCGAGCAGATGGACGCCTTTGCGTTGCGCAGCCACCAGCGTGCGGCCGCGGCGATCGCGGCCGGGGCTTTCGTGAGCGAGATCGCGCCGATCGAGACAGCGAACGGCCCCTTCGCCCAGGACGAGGGCGTGCGCTTCGACGCCTCGCTCGAGGCCATGGCGACGCTGAAGCCGCTCCTCGAGGGCGGCTCCGTGACGGCCGGCAACGCCAGCCAGATGACCGATGGCTCGGCGGCCCTGCTGGTGGTGAGCGAGAAGGCCCTGAAGCAGCACGGCCTGACGCCGCTCGCACGGGTCCACCAGTTCGCGGTCACCGCCGGCGACCCGGTGATCATGCTGGAGGAGCCGGCGCCCGCCACCAAGAAGGTCCTCGAAAAGGCCGGCATGAAGCTCGACGACATCGACCTCTTCGAGGTCAACGAGGCCTTCGCCGCGGTGGCCCTGTCCTGGCTGAAAAACACCGGCGCCGACCCCGAAAAGCTGAACGTGAACGGCGGCGCGATCGCGCTCGGCCACCCGCTGGGCGCCAGCGGGGCGAAGCTGATGACCACCCTGGTCCACGCGCTGAAGGCCCGCGGCAAGCGCTTCGGCCTGCAGGTGATGTGCGAGGGCGGCGGCGTGGCCAACGCGACGATCGTCGAGGCGCTCTGAAAAGCCAATGTCGCGGGGGTGGCGCCGGGGAGTTTGGCGGTGCTGGATCGGGGGACCACGCCGTACGCGTTGGCAGCGGACGCGCTGGAGGGGGAGCGGCGGTTGCGGCTGGCGACGTGGATCGTGAGCGACGAGAACCCGCTGACGCCGCGCGTGCTGGCG
>CBJNAS010000261.1:0-5161 GCA_966434565.1 uncultured Phenylobacterium sp. | reverse complement strand
TTCTTATCGGCCCCCGGCGGACTGACCAGGGACGGTCTGGGCTGGAATCGTCGGAAGGCTTGTCTCGGGTGAACAGTGCAGCGTTAGCCCGCGGCCGAGCGGCGCCAACACCCGACATTAGATTGTCTTGGGATTGCTGACGTTCGCGCGTCGACAGCCCCTAAGCGAGTAACAGCGGACGCGGCTCATCCGGCCGAACGGCCCAACCGCCATATGCGAACTAGGTGGCGCCGACCGACGCGGTAGTCTCAGACGTCATTCGCCGCTCCGGGGGCGGCAGGTCCGGACAGAGCACCAACTTGCCCGCGAGGCGTCCTTCCTCGAGCCGGCGGTGTGCGTCCGCGACCTCATCGAATGAGATCCGTTCGGCGATCCGGGGCCGGATTGCGCCGCTTTCGAGCAGCGCGAACAGCCGCCCGAGGTCCTCCTTGAACCACTCGGGATGGCGCGCGCGCATCAGGTTGATCGAATACGCCCGCACCCGCTTGCCGCCGGGGAGCAGAGCCAGCAGCGAGCGCCACAGGTACACGCCGATCGTCTGGCGCGCTATGTAGCTGAAGGACCGGTTGGCCTGGACGCTTGCGGTGTAGCCGTAGGCGCAGAGCTGGCCGCCCGGCTTCAACGCGGCCAGCGAGCGGCGGTAGCCGTCCTCGCCCACGCCGTCGAACACCACGTCGAACCCGGCGGGCAGGACTTTGGTGAAGTCCTCATGCTGGTAGTCAATCGGCTTGCCGCCAAGTTCGCGGACGATTGCGGCCTGCTCCGCGCGCGCTGTGCCCCACACCTGGACGCCAGCCATGCGTCCGAGGGTGAGCAGCGCCTGGCCGACGGCGCCGGCCGCCCCCTGCACCAGCACGCGCTCACCGGGCTTAGCCCGCGCCAGGCGATGCAGCAGCTGATAGGCCGTCGTCCAACTCAGGATCAGCGATGCGGCCTCGGCCGCATCCAGCTTCGGCGGCACGAGCGTCAGGTCGCGCGCCTTCAGGGTCCGATAGGCGGCGTTGGAGCCCACGACGGTCATGTCGGCGACGCGATCGCCGAGCCTGAACCCTGTGACTCCTTCGCCCAATTGCTCAATCTCGCCGACTACGTCGTAGCCGAGCACGACGGGCGGCTTCAGAGCCGCTGTCTGTGCGTAGAGATGACGGCGTATGGTGACATCAGTGTAGACGACGCTGGAGGCGAGCACGCGGACGCGCACCTCGCCGGGTCCCGCGTCCGGCATCGGCGCATCCGTCACCTGAATCTCTTCGGGGCCTCCGAAATGACTGACCTGGACAACCCGGTTCTGCGGCGCGTCCATGACCATTCTCCCTGTAACCCTCGCGGTCCAGGACACGGGCAGGAAACGGCCGACGTCGCCGCGGTTCTGCGCCATGCCAGATGGCGAGACCCTAAAAATTACATCTTAGGCCGAGCGGCCGCGGCGCCCTTGATCTGGCTCAATCTGCGCACCGCAGCGCTCACCCGACCATGGCTGCGCCTCTATCCCCATGGCTTCGAAAGAGGCCAACTCGAGGTAGGTTCGACGCCGTCACGAGCCCCCAGGCCAGCCGGTCACGATGCCGGCCTGGTCCCAAACGCCCGGCTGATTGGCGTGGCGATTGGTGCTCACGTCGAGCTCGCCGGAGAACGTCCAATCGCCAGGGCCCAAGGAGGCGAGCCACGCGTCGTATTGGGAAACCCCTCTCATCCTAGACATTCGCGAAGATGCGGTCGCAAACTCACGACCTTCAGGTGGGCGCCACGCGCCGCCGGCCCACGGCCATGTGCGCCAGCACGCTCAGCCCGATCAGTAAGCCGGCCGCCGCGAAGGCGAAGAACACGCCGGCCAGACCGGCCTGGCCGCGGATCCACGCGGCGAGGAATGGGAACAGCAGCTGTGACCCGAACATCACGCCGTTGGCGAGGCCCATCGCCGCACCCGCTTTTTCGGGCGGTGCGGCGTGCATCGCGGCGGCGCTCACGTTCGGCGCGATGAGCCCGAGGACTCCGCCTTGTATGGCGATGGCGATGGTGAAGAGCGGGATGGACTGCGTCGTGCCGGCCAGGAGCAGCACGCAGCTGATGACGAGCAGGCAGGCCCCCGAGACCCCGGCGACGCCGAGCCAGCGGTAGAGCCATCCGTACGAGGCCGAAGCGAAGACCGCCAGCAGCGAGCTCATGGTGACCGGGATGGCCAGCACGCGCGGGTCGGTCACGCCCAACGAGGTGAGATAGATGGGGGAGTACATCGGCGGAAGGAGCATCGACATGCCCGCGTAGGCGGCGATGCCGAGCAGACCGAGCATGGCCGGCTCCAGCAGACCTCCGCCGCTGTCGCGCCGCTCCGCGGGGGCCGTGGCGGCGGATCGGCCCAGCGCCTTCGGCAGGAAGAAGACCAGCGGCAGCACAACGAGCGCGACCAGATGCACGGTGAAGGGCAGCCGCCAGCCGCTCCGCGCCATGGCGCCAATCGCCGGGAACACCGCGATCGCCACCGCGCCGCCGACCACCGAATACCAGCCAAACATCTTCGCCCGCTTCTGCTCCGGCATCGCACCGATGCCGGTCAGGCCGCCGGTGAAGATGCCGCCCACCGCCAGCCCGACCAGGGCGCGGGTCACCAGCATGGACCAGAGGTCGTTGAGCAGCGCCGGGGCGGTTCCCGCCAAGCCCAACAGCAGCAGCGAGGGGCCGATCACGGCGCGGCAGCCGAACCTGGCGATCAGGACGCCGGCGACCGGCGCGCCGACGGCGAAGAAGAAGCTCGAGATCGCCCCGATCAGCTGGGTCAGCAGCTCGGCGTTCGGGGTAGCGGCGAAGGCGCGCGCGATCTGCGGCAGCAGCAGGCCCGGCGAGAACAGGCCGATTGTGGGGAAGAGGCCGCACGCCAGCAGGGCCGCCTGGGCTCCTGCGCTCGATCGCTGCGCCTCGGGCTGGGCGCCGCCGGCTGTATGCATGTTTCACTCCCTTACTCGGCGCCTTGGCGGCGTTCGAATTGGCCTGACCGTCAGGCCCCTAGGCGGATAGGTCAGACTCCTGGACGAGGCTGCACATTGATAGTCTCGCTAGGGACGAGTTGTGCCGACCTTGGCGTCCTTCGTGGAACCGGACTCTAGGCGCAGCGAAAGCTAGATGACGACCGTTCCTAAGTCCAAGATCGGCGCGCGCCATCGGCCGTTTGGATGACGAAGACGTATTGCGTCTCAACGAGGTGGCTTCGGCAAGGCGCCGCCGGCGCTTCACCGCCTCATGTCGGTGGCGACGGGTCTCGGTCGTGGCGCTCGCCACCAGCGCCTCATTCGCAGCGCGCGCTCATCAATGAGGGCGCGACCTTCGGCGACCAGCTGACGCCGGGCGGCCCGGCGCCACTGAAGTCAGAAACGGAAAGGCATCGGATAGTCGCCGGCGCGCGAGCCCTAGTTCGCGCCGCGCTCCCACCCGCAGGAGCGAGTGTTCTACGACCGGTGAAAGTCTGTCGGCGGAGGCGATCGCAGGTGTGATATTCGAATTTGCGTGTTGTTGGCAATCTTGCGCGCAGCAACATATGAGGCAAATGTAGGTAATCAAAAAACCGCGGCCGGTCGGAGTAATCCAGCCTCGCCGCGACAATAGATCGGAGCGGCCGTGCGCGGGCGCTTCACGAAGGGGGAGAAACAATTGCGTATCATAACTCACCGCACCTGGCTTGCGGCCACCACGGCGCTTGCGCTTGCACCGCCGTGTTTCGCCCAGACGGCTTCGCCGGCGCCGCCCACCATCGGCGAGGTCGTCGTGACCGCGATGCGCCGGGAGCAGCGGCTGCAAGAGGTGCCGCTCGCCGTCACCGCGCTCGGTGCAGACACGCTCCGCGCCCGCGGCATCTCCAGCCCGGCCGATCTCGGGACGGGCAAGGTCCCGGGCCTGGCGGTCAGTCCCCTCTTCGGGTCAGAGGTTTCCATCTCGACGGCCATCCGCGGCTACGGCACCTCCGATCCCTCTCAGGGCACCCAGGACCAGGCCGTCGCCTTCTATGTCGACGGCGTCAACCTGCCGCGCGCCCAGGGCATAGGGATCGACCTGATCACGCCCGAGCGCATCGAGGTGCTGCGCGGGCCCCAGGGCCAGCTCTTCGGCCGTAATGCGGAAGCGGGCGCGATCCAGATCGTCTCACGCCGGCCCAGGGGCGAGCTCAACGGCGACATCAGCGTCGGCTTCGGCAACTTCGACGGGAAAATGACGAAGGGGAGGGTCGACCTTCCCGCAATCGCTGGCCTGAAGATCCAGGTTTCAGGGGTCTACCGGGCTCACGACGGCTACATCAAGAACGTCAGGAACCCGCTGCTGGAGAATGTTTCGCTCTACACCAACCCGAATTCGTCCTTCCGCTTCCCGGTCGGCGATTACGACAAGGACCTGAGCGCGCTGGAAAGCCATGGCTGGCGCATCGCCGCCGAGCGCGATTTCGGCCCCCTCAATGTTTTCTACAGTTATGATGACAGCCACGCCCAGGACGACCAGGGACTGACGCACTTCCTCAATTCCCCTGACGCGGGCACGATCTTCAACCCCGCAGGCGGCACGGGACCGGCGCAGATCTTCACCACGTTCGGCGGCGTGTTCAGGCAATCCCCGCTCGATCTCGGACATTACCCGAAGAACGCGCCTTACAGCGTGCTGTACGCGCCATTCATCACCGAGAGCCACGGCCACCTCCTCAACCTGACCTGGCGCGCATCCGACCACCTGACGGTGAAGTCGATCACCGGCCTGCGCGATTCGCTCCGCTACGGCGGCGCCGACCTGACGGTCGCGCTCTCTTCGATCCAGCCGGGGTCGACCGAGTACCTGCTTTCGAGGACCTTCAGCCAGGAGTTCCAGGCGATCTACGACACCCACGGCTTCAACATCACCGGCGGGGCGATCTACTTCCACGAGAGCGACAAGGACGAGCGCGACGCGAACTTCGCCACCAACTGCCCGGCGGGCATTCCCGGCGCCGCCTGCGACCCGGCGAGCCGCCAGCCGACCCGGCCGTGGTACGTCAATCCGCTCCTGCCGCCGGGCGTCAACAACTTCAATAGGCAGTATTCGACGACCCACGCCTATGCGCTCTACGCCCAGGCGAGCTGGACGCCGGACATCCTCGACGAGAAGCTCGAGCTGACGGGCGGGCTGCGATACAGCAACGACACCAAGC
>CBJNAS010000260.1:0-5170 GCA_966434565.1 uncultured Phenylobacterium sp. | reverse complement strand
TTGCTTTCTTCCCCATCTTCATTCTGCAATTCGTATTTTTGTTGAAAATGGGTACTTTGCTGCGCTCTTTACAGGTCGAACCCCCATCCCCACTCATTCGATTTGACGCAAAATTATTTATAAAAACAAAATAAACAAACCTTTGTATCATGGGCAGCCACTTCTGATCCATCAGCGTAATTCGCAGTAGCAGTACCGTTCGTGCCGCTAGACCCATTTTCAGGAACAAGTTCTTGCTTAACCATATCTGAATTGTTATTTTTAAAAACTGAAACATTAGATAAAATAAAACCTCTGTTGCTGTCTTTCGATTCATGGACAATAAATTTATGCGTGCCTGGATTCAATCCTTCCGTTTTCAGCGCCTAATTTGAAATAAATGTATGTGTAAAAGAACAAAAAATATTTACATGCTCGAGACGATCAACAAGAGCAACCTTAATTCCGTTTTTGTCGAGACCGCGCTTTTCCAATTCATTTCGCAGTTCGTTGACCTTCAATTCATTCAATCCTTTCTCCATTTCATAAGAATTTGACATTAAAAATTCCTAAAATGACATTTTTTAATGATACGAATTTAAAGTATAATCTCCCCCCCCCGCTTCTGTCTTTCTTTTTTCTCCCTTCTCCCTTCTCCTTTCTCCCCCCCCTCTCCTCTTTTCCTCGGCGATTTCCGACCTCCCCGCCACGGCGGCGGCCGCGACCTGAGGCTTGCCCGCCTCGGCCGCCTTGGCGAGCTCGAGCCCGCTCCTGTCCGTCTTGTTCATGCCTGTCTCCGCTCAGGGCCCGCCGCCCAACATTTGGCGCCTAAGCGATTGGAGGCGCGGCCTGGTTCCGCCGCGCGCCGCCGCGGCGTCGGTTCCCTTCCCCATAGGCCGGCGGCGGTGCTAAGCACCCGGACGTCGGGAGGAAACGAGCTGATGGCCGAGATCGCCGCTGCGCAGCCGCACGCGAAATCCGCGGGCCTGTCGATGCGCACCGTGGTGGCGGCCTCGGCCGCCGGCACCGCCTTCGAATGGTACGACTTCTTCGTTTTCGGCAGCCTCGCCCAGATCATCTCGAAGACCTTCTTCTCGGGCCTGCCGGACGCCGCGGGCTATGTCGCAGCACTCGCCCTGTTCGGCGCCGGCTTCGCCTTCCGCCCGCTGGGCGCGATCGTCTTCGGCCGGATCGGCGACCAGGCCGGCCGCAAGGGCGCATTCCTGGCCACGGTGCTGCTGATGGGCGGCGCAACCGTCGCCATCGGCCTCCTCCCCAGCTACGCAGCCGCGGGCGCGGCTTCGCCGATCCTGCTCATCCTGATGCGGATCATCCAGGGGTTCGCGCTCGGCGGCGAGTACGGCGGGGCGGCGATCTATGTCGCCGAGCACGCCCCCGACGACGCGCGCGGCCGCTCGACCAGCTGGGTGCAGACCTCCGCGGCCTTCGGCCTGCTGGCCGCGCTGCTGGTGATCCTCGCCACGCGCGTGGTGGTCAGCCAGGCCTTCGGTCCCGCCGCCTTCGACGCCTGGGGCTGGCGGATCCCCTTCCTGTTTTCCGCGGGCCTGCTGGCCATCTCGGTCTTCATGCGGCTGAAGCTGTCGGAGAGCCCGGCTTTCGCCAAGATGAAGGCCGAGGGCGAGGCTTCGAAGGCGCCCCTGGCCGAAGCCTTCGGCCGCTGGACCAACCTGAAGGTCGTCCTGCTCGCCTTCTTCGCCCTGATCTGCGCCCAGGGCGCGGGCTGGTACACCGCCTTCTTCTATGTCCAGACCTTCCTGGAGAAGTTCCTCAAGGTCGCGCCGGAGACCATCAACCTGCTGATGGTGGCGATGACCGCCGTGAGCGCGGTGGGCTATGTCGTGTTCGGCTGGCTCTCCGACCGGATCGGCCGCAAGCCGGTGATGCTGGCCGGCATGGCGGTGATGCTGGCGGCCTACTTCCCGGGCTTCCACCTGCTCGCGCATACGCTCAATCCGGCGCTGGCCGAGGCTGTCGCGCGCACGCCGGTGGTGGTCGCCGCCGCGCCCTCGGACTGCTCGCTGCAGTTCGACCCGATCGGCAAGCAGGCCTTTCTCTCCGCCTGCGACATCGCCAAGAGCGCGCTGGCCAACGGCGGGGTGTCCTACCGCAACCTGCCCCTGCCCGCCGGCAGCCTGGCCGAGGTGCGCGCCGGCGGGACGGTGGTGCAGTCGGTCGACGCCCGCAGCCTCGCGCCGGCCGACGCCAAGGCCGCCAAGGCGGGCGTCGAGGCGCGGATCAAGGCCGCCCTCGTCCAGGCCGGCTATCCCGCCAAGGCCGATCCGGAACGCATGAACCTGTGGGGCGCGTTCGGCGTCCTGGTGGTCTTCGCCATCGCCGCCACCGCCGTCTACGGGCCGATGGCCGCAGCGCTCGTCGAGCTGTTCCCGACGCGGATCCGCTACACCGCCATGTCGCTGCCCTATCACGTGGGCATCGGCTGGATCGGCGGCTTCACCCCCTTCAGCGCCTTCGCCATCGTCACCGCGGTGGGCGACATCTATGCGGGGCTGTGGTTCCCGTTCGTCTTCTCCGCGGTCTCGGTGGCCTCCTGCGCCCTGTTCTTCCGCGAGACCAAGGGCCGCGACATCCACTGCTGACAGGCAGTCGCGGGACGAGCGGAAGGGGAATATCAGGCCGCCTCGACCCGCCCGTCGGACCTCTCGATCACCCCCCGGTGCGCGGCGAGGTAATGCAGGATGTCCGCCTCCTTGCCGTCCGCGACGTTCAGCTCGACCTGTTCGACGACCTGTTCCGTCCTCTAATCGTAGAAGGCCGCGCCGGTCCTGACACTACGCCATTGGGCGTCGTCGTGGCCGAAGAGGACGGTGGCGCCGTCCGCCTCGAGGCTTGCGATCGCCTCCAGCGAGGCGAGGTAGAGCTCCGCATCCCAGGTCCCGAGCGGCACGGTGCGGCCCCGCAGCGACGCCTCGACGGGAGCCGCGTCGGAAGCCAGCAGGAACGGCCCCTCGCGGTCCAGCACCGCATGGGCCGCGATGCTGCCCGGCGTGTGGCCGGGCACGGGGACCAGCGTCAGCCGGCCGTCGCCGAACACGTCGTGCTCGGCCTCGATCTCGCAGATCGGCAGGCCCACGTCCCATTCACGGCGCAGCACCCCCTCGGCCTCGGCGCCCTCTGCCCGGGCGGCCTCCATCTCCCGGGCGTGGCAGATCACCGTGGCGCGCTCAAAGAAGGCGTTGCAGCCGCAGTGGTCGTAATGCAGGTGCGAGCAGATGACGAGGTCGACGTCCCGCGCTTCAAGGCCGGCGTGCGCGAGCTGGGCGACCACCGTATCCTCGCGCCGGAAGATCGGCTTCGAGGTCTCGACCGCCCAGCGGCCCCAGCGCGACTCGCCCCCGTCGGCCGCGTCCGGATGGCAGCCGGTGTCGAACAGCGCCGTTCCCTGGGGGTGCCGGAACAGGGCGCAGGAGACCGGCATCTCGAACCACACGCCGCGATCGGCCTGCGGGTAATAGACCGACCGTCGCATCGACAGCCGCCCCCCGGAGAGGAGATGCATTCGCACGCGCCGGACGCTCCCTCAGCGGCGCGCGATGAAGCGTTTCGCCGAGGCCTCGAAATGCCGACGCGGGTTGTCGACGAACATCCGGTCGAGATCGGCCTGGCCGACGCCGGCCTCCAGCAGGGCGGGGATGATCTGCTGGATGTGCAGGTCGTGATGGGCCGGCATGGCCCGGCTGTAGGCCTCCACCGTCGGGAAACGGATCGTCTGCACCTGGGCCATAGCCTCGCTCCCTGCCGTATCCTGACCTGTTTACCAAGCACGACCGCCTGGGCGCGCGTGATTTTTCGGGACAGGAAACGCGCGGCCAGAGGATGGCGCCGCTGGGCCCGATGACCGAACAGCCGCAGACGCTGGCGCGCATCATGCTGCGCGACATTGTCATGGAGACCGGCGGGGAGCCGGACGAGGCGCCGCAGGCCTAGGATCTACGGCGCTACGGCTGCTGGCCCGGGCCGCGGTAGGCCGCGCGCCGGCCGAGCGCCTCGTCCATTTCCGCGACGGACAACAGGGCGACGGTCCGCGGGCGTGCAAGGCCCGTGGCGGCGATGGTCGTGCTCAGCGCGGCTGCGGCGACGGCGTCCGGCAGATCGGCCACGACGATCACGTCGTCGGCCCCCAAGGCGAAGTACATGGCCTCCAGAGCGCCGCCCAGCGATCGGACCGCGCTGGTCACGGCCTCCAGCCGGCCCGAGGCCCTGTCGTGCTGCAGGCCCTTCAGACCCTCTGTGGTGTAAGACGCTTCGACGAGGAACTTCGGCATGGCGCGAGCTCCGAAAGTGAGCGTCCGGAGAGTTTGCGCCTGCGGGGCCTGAGAGTCGACTTTCGCGAAGGCCGATCTGCCGACACTGTGGGCGCCCCCTGTCGGGTCCGCGATCAGCTCGCTCTGCGGAGGTGCATTTTCGCCGGTCCTGTTGACGCGGAGGCTCGCGCGTGCGCGGGCGTTCGTCCAGCGGTGTGCGCGGAGCGGGCGCCTGGGGGAGCGGCGACATTGCAGAGCGCGAACGACGACGGCCGGGTGTTGTCCGGCAAGGACCAGGCGGCGCTAGGAGCCCTGATCAACATCGCCGGCCGGCAGCGAATGCTGGCCCACCGCACGGTAATGCTGCTGGCCCTGAGCCAGGTGTCCGGCGCGGGCGAGGCCGGCGAACTGCTGGCCGCGGCGCGGTCGGCCCTTCAGGCGTTCGAGCAGGGTGTCGCCCTGCTGCTGAGGGGCGACGCCGAGCAGGGGCTGGCGCCGCCGCCCACCTCGGTCCGCGTGCGGACGCTGCTGGCGAGCCCGGGGCGGTCGGGGCGCAGCGGAAGCGCCGAGCTCGAAGGCTTCGGCGCGCGAAGCCGCACCTGTCTGGATCGGCTGTCCCAAGGCGACGCGCAGGTGGGCGACTCGCAGTGCGCCGGCGAGCTGCGGACCCTGTCCGACCTGGCCGGCGACGTGCTGCTGCCCTTGCTGAACGACATCGTCGCCGCACTGGAGGCGGACCTAGCCGAAGCGATGACCGCGGAATCCGAGCGGACCGCCGATGTCCGGGCGGTCATGACCGGCGCCCTGGAAGACATCGAGCAGACGGCCTCGCGCATCCGGATCATCGCATTCAACGCGCTGATCGCAGCCGCCCGCGCCGGCGACGCCGGGCGCGCCTTCTCGGTGAT